>JAGDMY010000054.1 GCA_017860765.1 Chloroflexota bacterium
TTCATCAATGGGGTGGTGGCTGGATCATTCATCAGATCGGCGGTAATACCGGTGGAGCAGAAGTTGCTTGCCGCATCCTTGCCGGAAACCGGCAGTATATCTTCTCCGGCAGCCGAGGACCCGGTGACGAACGGTATTTGAGACCCGGCAGCCCTGACCAGTTTCAATATTGAACCCATATGGACCGGTAGACCGTTAACGAAGAACATGGCATCCGGTTTCAGAGACAGGATTTTAGCCGCTACGGGGCTGAAGTCTACCATCTCGTTGGGGAAGCCGATAGTATCGCCCATCACTGTGATGCCGTTATCGGCGAGCAGCTTTTTGACTATAGGAGTCATATAGGGAATAGCGCCATCATCGGCATTAATCAGGACTACGCTTTTAACATTGGGATAAGTCTTTTTCAAATAGTCCATCGCGATAATGGCATGTTCAAGGGTAGCATTATGGGCCAGGAAGGTGTAAGGAGTATCTTTCCCGAACTCTCCTGGTGTGAAGGTAGTGAATGAAATGGCCCGGAGGACTTTATTAGGCTCGGTGATATTGCTGCACGCTGAAGCAAAGAAAGCGGCAGGCCCAGCAATAAACTGGACCTTATCTTCGTAAACCAATTTAGTGGCCGCCGAGGCGACCCCGGTGGCCGTGCTCTGGATATCAGCCGGGATGACCTCGACTTGATATTGCTTGCCGTTAACAGTGATGCCCGGAGTATCATTTAACCATTTTCCCTGGTTAATCAACTGCGCCGCCAGCTGGGCTTCCTGCCACTCCAGAACATCAAAACTGGAGAACCAGCCAGTCAAAGCAACCAGAACGCCGATGCGTAGTGTATTGGAAGTGTTCGTAGCAGTCTGACTTGGGGGAGGAGCTGCCGAAGTCTGGGGAGGCTTGGTCGGGGATGAGGGTGCTGATGATGCACAACCAACCAGAAACAACGCCGATACGAGAACAATTAACAGGAGAATGGTAACGGGCAACATAAATCTGACCTTTTTCATCGCACTTGTCACTCCTTTATATTTAATTGGACGCTTATGTCGACTTTAATCTATTTGCCCTTTAAGTCCTCCGTTTTGGAGAATTACCTGAACCCCTACGTGTTGCATAATTCATAAAATGTGGTTTATAATACGGCATCGAGTACGTATACGTATCTCGATTTAAAATATTATACACTAAAAAAACGGTTTGTCAAATGGACCTGGTACGCTTATTCCATCTTCACGAATTCGGTTAATATTGTCCAAGATGAACTAACAAATCGGTACGCAGCCCCGATAGAATTTGGTGGTATTGATATGATGAGTCAGCGTTTTCCATATTTATTTAAGCCCGGAAAGATCGGAAACGTCGAGGTCAAGAACCGCATAGTGATGGCGACTATGGGCGCCACCTACTGGGGGATTCAGGGTGAGGTTACGGATCGGCCTCTTATTATCGGGCCGTAGCTTCGCTGGATTCAGAAAACCTGATTCCGGGACATAACCTGCTGGTTGAAAAACTACATGATTACGGGGCCAGGGTTTCCTTACAAATCAATCATACCGGACGAGCCGGCGCTTACCATGACGGCCAAGAGCTGGTTTCCTCCTCCTCACTCCGCAACGTTCGTCTGGGGGAAATCTATCCGGTACCGAGGGCTTTGCGGATAGATGAGATTTACGACCTTATTGAGCGGTTTGCGAAAATCGCTGGCCGTGCCAGACGGGCAGGTTACGATATGGTAGAAGTCCACGGGGCCCATGGCTATCTGGTGAATTCATTTATGTCTGATGAGGTTCCCCATACAAATTATCAAACGTATTAAAGAGGTCGCTGGCCCTGATTTCCCGGTTGGAATTCGCATCAGTGGGGATGAATTTCTCGAAGACGGCATTACGGCCCAGGATTCTCCGCTAATATCCCGAATGCTGGAAGAAGCCGGCGCTGCTTTTATCCACATTTCAGCCGGATTAGATGAAGTGAAACACAAACAGATTGATGCCATGAGGCTGCCGGAAGGCTGGAAGAGCTATATCTGGGAAGCAGTCAAAAAGGCTGTCAGGATTCCCACCTTTGCGTCCGGCGGTAACCGGACGCCGTCATTCTGTGAAAGCGTGCTCGCTGAGGGAAAGGCCGACTATATATCACTGGCGCGGCAGCTTCTGGCCGATCCGGAATGGCCTCACAAGGCAGAGCAAGGTCGTCTGGAGGATATTCGCTACTGTATTTCCTGTTTGGAATGCATGGGGTTCCGGGCGGGAAGGGCCGGAAATATGGTTTGCAGTGTCAATCCAGCCTTGGGCAGAGAGAAAGATTTTGAGATTCCCGGGCCGGTCAAAAAGCCTGCCAAGGTGATGGTTATCGGCGCCGGGCCGGCGGGAATGGAAGCCGCCAGGGTGGCGGCGATGAGAGGCCATGACGTAACAATCTTTGATAAAAATAAAGAAGTCGGGGGTCAATTGCTGCTGGCAGCAGCGCCTCCAGGCAAGGATAAAATATTCTGGCTCAGGAATTATGAAATATCTCAGTTACAGAAGCTGGGAGTAAAATTCAAGCTCGATATGGTGGTAACACCAGAACTGGTACTGGAAGCTCATCCGGATGCCGTAATCATAGCCACAGGCAGCCTCCCGCGCCTCCCAAAGATAAAAGGCCTGGATGGGCATAATGTATTTACGGCTCGAGACATACTGGGGCGTCAGAAAGTAGTCTCCGGGAAGAGGTTCATCGTGGCGGGTGGCGGTATGATCGGGGCTGAGACCGCCGAATTTTTGGCCGAGCAGGGAAACACCGTCACCATTGTTGAAATGCTACCGCTCGTTGCCGGCGATATGGAAATGCATAATCGGAAGATGCTTCTGGATGCTCTTGAGGAAAAGAAAGTGACTATGTTAACCGGGCATAAGGCCCTTGAAATAACGGCTCAGGGTGTTATGGCACTCGATATAGCTAATAATAAAACCGGTCTAATTAAGGGTGATTATGTTGTTCTGGCAATAGGTGCCGAGCCTGAAGATGGGCTGTACCGGGCTTTACAGGGGAAAGTAGGTCAGCTGTATCTGGTCGGCGATTGTAAAGAGCCACGGACCATCCTGAAAGCCGTCTATGAGGGAGCAGTCGCCGCTCAGCAGATTTAATATTAAAGTTTACATTAAGTATTAAGTAAAATACAATCAATTCATGGGTAGCTAAGTCCGGGTCGACCACAGCCTGCACAAGCATGAGGATGACCGGGGTCGGTTCGGCCGGGTCTCAGCCGGACTTGGCATTACCGTAAGCGTGATACGAGCTCAAAGACTTAATGCCCGAAGAAATTAATTCTGCCGTTATGGAGTGAAATATGGAAGACCAGTTACAATGGGAGCTGATAAATCCCGAAGGCATCGTCCAGTCGGAATTCAGGCCTGCCAATCCTCACCCATTGAGTCTCGAAGGTAAGACAGTCCTGTTGCGCTGGAATGGAAAGCATAACGGAGATGTCTTTTTAGACCGGATTGCCGGACTGCTGGCGGGAAAAATACGGAATATAAAAATTCTCAGAGCCTGGGAGGTCCTGCCCGAATCCGGGAATTCCAGCCTGAACGTCGAGGTCAGTCAGAAGCTGGCGGCCAAGCTGGCAGAATTCAAGCCTGATATCGTTATCGCTTCACAAGCTGACTGAGGCTCGTGCACGACGTGGTTGGTAGTTGACCAACTAAACCTGGAAAAGCTCGGCATTCCGACCATAACCATTGCTACAGAACCTTTCGCCAATCTGGCTAAAGAAACAGCCCGGAGCGAAGGAATCGCAGAACTTTGTTTGGTGGCAGTTCCTCATCCTATGGGTGGGATTCCGCGTGAAGAGGTCGTCGCCAAAGCCGATACTGCCTTCCCGGTTATCTTGTCTTACCTTATAGCCTGGCAACCGCGTGAATTGGCGGAGGAGAAAAAAAAGGTTTATCCTGCCGGCCGTTTCGAGTTTGCTGGTTCTATCGAAGAAATCAACCGGCTCTTTTTCGATAGGCGATGGTCGGCCGGTTTGCCCATCATACCGCCCACTGCTAACCTTGTAGCCAGAATGGTTGAAAAGGCCAATATGAGGCCTGATGAAATCCTCGGCGCGGTGCCACCTCAGGGTGGCGCGTTAACCGTGGAACTGGCGGCCGTACATGCTGTCATGGCCGGTTGCCGCCCGGATTATATGCCGCTGCTGATCGCTGCTCTCCAGGCGCTGCTGGTCCCGGAGGTGAACTGGCGAGGTTCTCTTTCCACCACGGGCACTACCCAGACCTTAATCATCGTCAGCGGCCCTATTGTGAAAAAGCTGGGGATCGGATACCTTCAGGGCGCTGCCGGAAAAGGCTATCATCCCAATGTCTCGATTGGATATGCTATTAACCTGATCGCGTATAATGTCGGAGGCTCACGTTCACCCGATATAGATCGATCGACCCTGGCATCTCCGGGAGATTTTGTGTGCTGGCTGTTCGGAGAAAATGAAGAGAAAGCTATCCGCCGATCGAAAATATAGATCATGGCAGCAGCACCCCTCAGGAGCACATCAGGTGGTGGTCACATCTGGTTAACCCGCTGAACAATATGGGAGGCCCTGTTCTGCCGATATTGCTGGAACAATCTCCGATAATCGCCCTGGGCCCGGAACACGCTCAGCTTTTCGCTCAGGCCGGATGGACCAAAGATGATTTTAAAAAAGCCTTTTGGGAAGGTACGCGCTTACCTCTTTCCGTCTGGCCTTTGTCCTATCAAAATCAAAAAAGCCTGCCAAATATCCTGGGGCCGTTAAGGCCTGAGAGCCTGATTCCCATCACCACCAAACCGGAACAGTGTCGCATCGTCATTGCTGGCGGTGAAGGCAAACAATCGCATTACTTCCCTCCCTTCCCCGGGGCCTTTTTGGCGAGCAAACTGATTCAGTAAAAGGGAGGCAAGTTATAATGGTGAAAGACATTGATCAGCTGCTGCGGGGGGCAATCGACATGCATCTTCACCATGGGCCTGACACGCGCCCCAGGCGGGTCGATGCCCTCGAGGCCGCCAAACAAGCCCAACAGGCCGGGATGCGGGCAATCGTTCTAAAAAGCCACAATTACCCTACGGTGCCGCTGGCTATCCTGATCAGCCAGTTAGTTCCCGGTATCAAGATTTTTGGGAGTATCTGTCTGGACTATGAAATCGGGGGTCTCAACCTACTGGCTCTCGAAACCTCGGCTAAAATGGGCGCCAGGGTAGTCTGGATGCCGACAACTTCCGCACTTAATTCCAGATGCAAGATGAATAAGTTAGGTTTACAATTAAGAGGAGAGGGATTCTCGATCCTTGATAGCCAGGGTCGTATGGTACCTGAAATAACCGACATTCTGGCGGTGGTTAAGCAATATGACATGGTCCTTGCCAGTGGCCACCTATCTCCACCCGAGACCTTATCCCTGGTTGAGGAAGCTAACAAGCAAGGGATAATTAAGATAATCATTACCCACCCACTGGATGTAGAATTTATGGAACAGGTTCCTGACCGAAAGGAGCTTCATACTCTAACCCAAATGGGAGCTCTGGCTGAATTTAGCTTTGTTGGACTGCTTCCTACTGAATTCAGTCATAGTCCAGCGCAGACCGTGGAAATGATTAAAGCCCTGGGACCCGAGCACTGTATTCTGAGCACCGACCTTGGCCAGTACAGCAACCCACCACCGGTCGAGGGAATGAGGATGTTTATTGCCACCCTTCTTAAACAGGGTTTTGCTGAGAAAGAAATCGAGATCATGGTCAAAGTCAATCCGGCCCGGTTACTTGATTTAGATTAATAGATTATAATAATGACAACAGGATCCGTAAAACGGAGGTGAGGGCGATGGTTATCAGTGAGAACCAGAGACAGGAAGTAGGCAGCTGGCAGCAATTCTTTACGCCTACCTGCAGCGAGCGGGTCCAGAAAGCCAGGTTGCGCACCCTCAGGGACATGGAGCTGTGTCTGGAACATGCCCGGGCCCATGTGAAGGCGATGGAGCTCCACAAAAACGAGCCCCCGGTAATCCAGCGGGCCCGAATCCTGGAGACCTATCTCAAAGAAAAGACGGTTTACATTCTGGAGGATGAGCTCATCGTCGGCAATATCACCAGCAAGATTCGCGGAGGTCCTTTCTTCGATGTGGCCGTGCGTTTTGTGGATGAAGAGCTGGGTGACCCGGAAAAGGATTTCGAGGTGCGGCCTCATGATAAGTTCATCATCACCCCGGCCGAGAGAAAAGAGCTGCGCGAAATCCTGATCCCCTATTTCAAAGGCAGGACCCTGGGCGACTATATACTGGCTACCGCCCCGGAGGATATTAAAGAAAAGGCTTTTGCCGTGACCTCACCCTGTCACCATATGCCCATTATCTCTGATTTTTCCATTGATAAAGACCTGGGCCACCAGATGGCCAATTATGAAAAGGTGTTGTATAAAGGCCTCAAAGGAATCCGCAAAGAGGTCGAGGGGTACCTGGAGCAGGTCAACCAGCCTTATGCGCATTACCAGGTTAAAGAGAAGCAAGATTTTTATAAAGCCGTCCTGATAGTGCTGGATGCGGCCATCGGCTATGCTCAGCGCTTTGCCGCTCTGGCGCGGAAAATGGCGGCGCAGGAAACTGACCCCAGACGCCGAAAAGAGCTGGAAAAAATCGCCCAGATCTGCCATCAGGTCCCAGCCAATCCAGCCCGGGATTGGTGGGAAGCCGTCCAATCGGTCTGGATGGTCCACTGCCTGATTCATTGTGAACTCTACAATGAAGCTAACTCCCCGCACCGCCTGGACCAGTACCTGTATCCCTTTTATAAGCAAACGGTATTAGAAGAGAAGGCGATGACCCGGGAGGAAGCCCTGGAGCTTCTGGAATGCCTGTGGGTCAAGTTCAACGAATGGGCGATGCTTTTGAGCTATGATGTGGCTACCTTTCAGCCGGGCCAGGGCTTAAGCCAGACCGTGACTATTGGAGGTCAGACCCGGGAAGGCAAAGACGCCTGTAATGAAGTCACCCTGCTCTGCCTGGAAGCCGAGGAACAGATCGGTCTGCATCAGCCGGAGCTGGCCATGCGGGTCTGGGAGGGTACCCCGGATAAATATCTGAGAAAAGCGGTGGAAGTCATCCGTTTAGGGCGGGGGAAGCCCAAATTCATTGCCGACCGCAAAGCCATCCAGATGACGGCCAAAGCCTATCCGGACCTGACTATCGAGGACTGGCGGGAGTGCGCCGTTATGGGCTGCACCGAGTTGTGCCTGCCCCACATCACCATGCAGCACAGCTGGGAAGCAGTCTGCCTCACCCCCAAACTGCTGGAACTGGTGCTGACTAACGGGAAGTGCAGCCTCTGCGGGCGGCAGATCGGTCCCTTGACCGGTGATCCCCGGACCTTCATTTCGATGGCGGCCGTCCGCCAGGCTTATCTGAAGCAGCTCAGCTACTGGATGGAGTACCTGGCTAAAGGAATGAAGGCGGTTAAAGATAAACAGGCCGAGGTCATGCTGGAGCCGTTCTGCTCCTCCCTCTCCGAAGGCCCTTTACAGAAGGGGCGGGACCTGGCTCAGGGAGGGGCCTGGTATACCACCTACGGCATTTATCTTTCCGGCCTGGCCGATACTGCGGACTCTCTGGGCATCATTGATAAGCTGATCTTCCATGACAAGAAGATTACGTGGGACCAGCTGCTGGAAGCCTTAAAGGCTAACTGGAAAGGATTTGAGTCCCTGAGGCAGCTGTGTCTCAACGGGGTGCCTAAATACGGCAACGACAACGACTTTGCGGATGACTGGGCAGTCTGGGTGATGGATACCTGGTATGACACCGTCGACTGGATAAACAATCAAAAGGAGTTGATCCCTAAATTTGGTGGCCAGTATATCGGCGCCGGTATTATCGGGCAGAGTAATGTGACCTTTGGTCCCTGGATTGGGGCTCTGCCCAACGGGCATATTAATCCCGAGCCTCATGCGGACTGCATTTCTCCCTTCCCCGGAGCCGATCGCAACGGCCCCACGGCCGTGATTAAGTCGGTTGGCAAGATGCCGACCCACCGCTTCGCCATGGGCGGCCTGCTGAATTTGAGGCTGAGTCCCCAGATGGTAGCGACCGACCGCGATATCGACAACTTCGTGGCTTTCGTGCGGGCTATCGAAGAGCTGGGAATCTATCACACCCAGTTCAATGTAGTCTCTTCCGAACTGTTACGCCACGCCATGGAAGAACCCGAGAAATACCGGGACTTGCTGGTGCGGGTCGCCAGCTACTGCGCCTATTTTACCGAGCTCACCCGGGAGCAGCAGCTGGATATTATCAAACGCACCGAACATCAGGGCTGGTGAATCAATTCTGAATGAGCTGAATATAGCAACGGACACAATATTTGGCAGAGGGCTTAAATAATACAGTTTTAAGAAGAAATGTCATAAGCATTACCAGGATGACCATTCATAACGGTCCTGGCATCCGCACTCTGATTCTCTTCAAAGGGTGCCCTCTGCATTGCCTCTGGTGTTCTACTCCGGAATCACAACAAGCCCATCCGGAATTGGGAGTTTTTCCCGATAAATGCATTCACTGCAACGAGTGTCTGTCAGCCTGTCCCGGCAATGCCATCCGGCTGACAGACAGGACTTTAACTATCGACCGGACATCATGCAACAATTGCGGACGCTGCGTCCCGGTTTGCCATGCTGAAGCTTTGAAGTTGATCGGAAGTCCATTTTCCGTCGAAGAGTTGGTCGAGGAAGTCAAGAAGGACCTGACGTTCTTCCGGAAGTCCAACGGCGGGGTGACGATCTCGGGCGGGGAGCCCCTGCTGAATCGAGAGTTCAATCTTAAATTACTGCCCCGGTTAAAAGAGGAAGGCATCAGTGTGGGCGTGGACACCTCCGGATATGTTCCCTGGAACGATATTGAGCCATTACTGCCTTACATCGATTTCTTTCTCTGGGATATCAAGCATATGAATTCGGAAATACACCGGAAATTGACCGGGGTGCCGAATAAACTGATCCTGCGAAATGCCCAGCTGATAGCCGAGAGGAAAATCCCTCTATACATCCGCATACCCGTCATCCCCGGTTATAACGATTCCGATGCCAACTTGAAGGAGACCTGCGAATTCTCGCGGGGCCTCTCATCGGTCGTTGAAATCGGCCTGCTGCCTTTGCATCATCTCGGGAAGGCGCGGTACGCCAGCCTGGACCGCGAATATCCCATTGATGGTCTTCCTCTGATACCTAATGATGTTCTGCAAAATCTCAAGAAGCTGGTAGAATCCTGCGGGTTACGCTGTTCCATAGTAAACTAACACATCACATTTTAGCCTGGTAAAAGACACCATCTTGAAATAAGGAGCGGAATATGGACTTAGGGCTAAATGGGAAAAACGTTCTTATTGTGGGAGGAAACAGCAACATTGGCCGGGCGACATCTCTGGCTTTTGTAAAAGAAGGCGCTAACGTAGCCATTGCCGCCAGAGATCTGGAGGCGAGCCAGGAAGTGGCCAGGACTGCCGGGGCTCTCGGCGGCGGCCGCGCTATCGCGATCAAAGCCGATGCCACTGTATTCCAGGAGGCTGATGCCGCGGTCAAGAAAACCCTGGAGGAATTCGGGCATATTGATGTGCTGGTCCACGGGACTGCCTGGGATATTATCGGGAGTTTCCTGGACCTGGATCCCAAACACTACGATAAAATAATTGCCGTTAATTTCACCAGCGTGCTCTATTATTTCCACCTCGTGCTCCCGTTGATGATATCCAGGAGAAGCGGCAACATTGTTACGATGTCCAGTGTGATGGGCCGGAGGGGCGAACCGGGGGAGCCAGTCTACGGCGCCTGTAAAGCAGGGGTTATCATATTGTGCCAGGCCATCGCAAGAGACGTGGGCCGTTATGGAATACGAGTGAACAGTGTGGCTCCGGGTCCCACGTTTCCCGGCCAGGACGATAAGTTGAGTGCCGATAGTGTTTTTAATCCTTCCTCCTCCCAATATCCTGCCAGCGGAAATATGGACGTCATGGTTGAGAAAATCAAGACTATCACACCATTGGGCAAGGTCGGCAAGACCAGTGATGCAGTCTCCGCGGTATTATTCCTGGCTTCCGATATCACTGCTGGCCACGTTACCGGAAATGTTATCGGAGTAGACGGCGGGCTCTACATGGGACTATGAAAATAATCGTTTTGGGCGCTGGAGCTATCGGGTGTTTGGTAGGAGGCTATCTATACCGTTCTGGCAACGAAATAATCCTGGTTGGCCGTCCCGGGCAAGTTCAAGCCATTCGTGAGCAGGGCCTGCATCTGATTACACCTTCGAACGATTATGTGCTTAATCTGCCTGCAGTTACGCAAGTCGATCAGATAAATATCAGCCATGATGACGCGGTCTTCCTTTGCGTTAAGGGACCGGATACAGAAAAAGCTGTGGTCGAATTGAAATCTGTTGTTAAAGATATACCGGTATTCTGCCTGCAGAATGGAGTGCGGAACGAAGAAATAGCGGCTCAATATTTCTCCGGGGTTTACGGCGCTATGCTCAAGGTAGGCGCAGAATATCTTAAAGATGGCGAAGTCATTGCCAGGAGCGATCCACCGGGATTGATTATTCTGGGTTGCTACCCTCAGGGAATAGACCCTTTGACAGCAGAAATCTCTCATAAATTGCGGGCAGCCGGTTTTTGGGTGAAACCTTCAGATTCTGTCATGGCTTATAAATGGGGCAAGCTGCGAGGCAATCTCGACAATATCATACCTGCTATCACGAATGCGACCGGTAAGGAGGCGGAGTTAATAGTCAAGGCGGCCAAGCAAGAATTCGATGGACTTCTTAATGAAGCCGGTATCAAGTGGATATCCCAGGTTGAAGTAGCAAAAGAATGGCCTGAGATGATAGCACCAGAAAACTTTGATCCTGTTAGACGGATTCGGAATTCTACCTGGCAAAGCCTTACCCGTAAAAGCAGCTCTGTCGAAACCGAATTTCTCAACGGGGAAGTGGTGCGGCTGGCGAAAAAATTGGGCCGCCAGGCTCCGGTAAATGAGAAATTAACACAATTATCCCAGCAAATGGCAGCCCGCCGAGAGTTGCCTGGCAAATATTCTCCTCGAGAGCTGGCACGCGTGTTGGGTTTGAGCTGCGCGGCAGATTGACCTTTATCCATCTTCGGGTTGTGAATTTAATAAATGAAGGAAATGGAATTATGGAAAAAGAAGCGAAGATGCTGGATACCAACATTACCCCGGAGTTAATTGCGGAAATGCGGGCTAAGGTAGGGATAAAGCTACGCACCGATGACTCGGTGAATAATGAGGAAGCCACCCGCCTGGCCATCTTAAAGTTTGCCGATGGGATAGGCGATGCTAACCCCCTTTGGAGGGATAGCGAGTATGCCCAGAAAACGCGCTATGGCTCCCTAATAGCCCCACCCTCCTTTATCTGGTCCTGCTTTGCCCAAGTGCAATTTGGCTGGAAAGGGATGGGAGGCTTCCATTCAAGCTGTGATGTCGAATTCCTGAGGCCAATCTACCTTGGGGATAAGATCACACCGGACTCGACCTTTAAGGGTTTTGAGGGGCCTAAAGCGAGTCAGTTTGCCGAGGAGATGATCATCGACCATTTTGAAAATAATTACTGGAACCAGAGAAAGGAAATGGTGGCCAAGTATCGCTATGCAGTAATTCGCTTTGGCCGCTCCAAAGCCAGGAAAAAGGGCAAGTATAGCCAGATTGAGCTGCCCCATCCCTGGAAGGAAGAAGAACTGAAACAAGTTGAAGAGGAGATACTGGCCGAGGAAATCAGGGGAAGCCAACCAAGGTACTGGGAAGATGTGAAGGTGGGGGATGAGCTGAAACCGGTCATCAAAGGCCCAATTGGGATGACGGATGAAATTGCTTTCCTGGTAGGGGGAGGAGCACCCATTCCCCGAGTCAGTGCTCATGGGGTAGCCTTAAGCCATTACCGTGAGCACCCGGCCTGGGCTTTTCGGGATCCCAATACCTGTGCCCTAGAGCCGATCTTTGCTGTCCATTATAATAAACAGGCTGCCAATACCATGGGCCTGCCTCAGCCCTATGATGTGGGTATGCAGAGACACTGCTGGGCGATTCATTTTCTCACCAATTGGATAGGCGATGATGGCTGGTTAAAACGCAACCGGGTAGAATATCGCAAGTTTGTTTTTTTCTCGGACGTAGTCCGATTCGGAGGTCGAGTGGTCAAGAAATATATCGACAGCGATGGAGATTACTGCGTGGATATCGACCTGCAGGCAGTTAACCAGCGGCACGAGGAGGTTATGCCGGGTCATGCCATCGTGGCTTTGCCCTCAAGGGAGAAGAATATTTTTCCAGTTGATAGCCGGCTAAGGTAAAATATACTAA
>JAGDMY010000055.1 GCA_017860765.1 Chloroflexota bacterium
ATGAAAGAGCCTCCGGTGGCCATATTCGACACCGGGACCCAAAAATGGCGATATGAAAATGAATATCCCCTGGTAAGGACGCAATGGACAAATTTCTTCTTTCGTAAAAATACGCCGGGACTGGCTACCAAGCCGCCCTACGGATTGCTCAGCCCGGAGCCACCTGCCAAAGAGGAACCCGATAGCTACCTGCGTCCTGATGCTATAGGCCTGGTGGCCAGGGGGCAGCCCGTGATAGCTTTCATGACCCCCGCTCTGGACAGGGATATTAGAGTATGGGGGCCGCTTTCTGCTGTCATTTACGCATCCTCAACCAGTCTTGACATCTCCTGGTTTATCAAAATAGCGGATATAGGCCCTGATGGCAATATGGTTCCCTTGACACAAGGAAGCTTGAAGTCTTCCCATCGAGCAGTGGATGAGGCTCGATCCAGGCCGGGACAGCCCTTCCACACGTACCAGAACCCGGTTGGTCCGGAGGCCGGTAAGGCTTACGAGTATCAGATCGAAATAATGCCGATATTCCATACTTTTAAGAGCGGACACAGGATTTCAGTACAAATATCCAATGATGATTTCTGGTTCCAGGAGCATATTCGCACCAAATATACCCTGGAAAGCGTGCCTTTACCAGCTCAACAGATGATATATCATGATTCTAGCAAGCCATCGCGGCTATTGCTGCCGGTTATCGTCGAGGCGCCTGAAATTCAACCCATGGGACCACCCATTTCCGAAATAAAGTGGCCGATTTAGTTTAAGGATTGGCAATCAAAATAATCAGGCAAGGAGGTTATCACGATGAAAAAGGCTTTTTGGATTTTATTCGCTATCCTGCCCGTCATAGCCTTAATTTTGGTTGGCTGTGCCGGTCAGGGACCTACGACCGCGCCCAAAACCACGGCACCGGTTACAACTGCAACTCCGGGTGCTCCTCCGGCTACGGCAGCCCCTCCCACTGCCGCAGAAACGCCCATTAAAATAGGGGCCCTGATAAGTCTCACAGGGGCAGGTCAAATAGTGGGACCCTCACAAAAGGCCAACCTTGAATTTGCCTTAGAGCAGATTGGAAGCCAAGCAGCTGGCAGGAAGGTCCAGCTGATCATGGAAGATGATGCGACTGATCCGACCACCGGGATAGATAAGGCTAAGAAGCTTCTACAATTTGATAAGGTGGATGTGATCCTGGGACCGATCCACGGTGCGGTAGGCGCCGCGGTAGCTAACTTTATGGGCACCACCGGGACACCGGAAATTATCTGGAGAGAAAAACCCATTGAAATCCTGAAAGGAGGGAATAACCTCTTTTTGCCCTTTGGCACGGAGAACGGGCTAAGCTATTATTTGGGATCGTACGTTTACGATAAGATGGGCTATAAAACAGCCATTGTGGCGTACGAAGATTTCCTGGCAGGGGTAAACATGACCCAGGGAGCTGCCGCCATTTTCGAGAAAAAAGGCGGTACTATCACCCAAAAAGTACCCATACCCCCCAATACTATGGATTTCAGTCCCTTCCTGTCATCGATGAAGCAGGCTGATTGCGTTATATATTGGTTTACACCCCCGCTGGCCCAGCGTTTTACAGCCCAATATCTGGCATCCGGAATGAAAATGCCCCTGGTTCTGGTACTTGCTCCCCAGTTGACCTCCAAAGCCCTGGCAGATATGGGTGATAAAGCTCTGGGAATTGTCGGCTCAAGCCATTATTCTTTCCTCATCGATACTCCTATCAACAAGGCTTATGTCGATAGCTTCACGAAAAAATACGGATTTAATTTACTTATGGAACAGGGTCTGGATTCTTATATCACCTTTAACATGTTTATTGAAGCCGTGAAAGCAACCAAGGGCGATACCGCACCGGCTAAGACCATCGAAGCCCTGAAAAATATTAAGATGGATACCCCGGCGGGAATGGTTTCCTTTACTCCAGGGAGGCTGGGTATCGGCGACTATTATTTATCCAAGGTATCCAAACTGGATGATGGATCGATTAACTGGAAAGTTTTTGACAAATACAGTCAGGTGCCACAGGATACCCCTGCTCAATAATCGGTAATAATGCAGGAAGGCAAAGGGGAGAGCTATATTCAGGGCTCTCCCCACTACAGGAGAAATTGCGAAATTATTAACATTATTCAAAGCTATAAACCAAATAACCGTTTTATGTAGAAGGATCGGACCTTGGAACTTATATTGATTAATTTGCTAAATGGCATTTCCTATGCCTCAATCTTGTTTTTGATTGCCAGTGGTCTGTCTTTAATTTTCGGAGTTATGGGTATCCTCAATCTGGCACATGGGGCACTCTACATGCTGGGAGCCTTCATTGGCATTACTGCCGCCACTTTTTTTACTAATTTCCCGATAGGAGCGGTGATTGGAGCTCTTGGTCTGGGGGTTATTGGCCTGGTTTTGTATTATATGTTTTTAAGCCGCCTCTATAAACAACTCAGCGAACAAGCGCTTCTTACGCTGGGCCTGGTTTATATCGCCGGCAATGTGGTCACCTGGATTTGGGGGCCGTGGTCAATTATGGGACAGGTCCCTTCGGTCCTGTCAGGGTCGGTGGCCATCGGCAGCCGTAATTTCCCCATCTACCGCTTTGGGTTGATAGCCATCGGACTGGTCCTTTTTGGCCTCTTGTGGTGGATGCAAAACAAGACCCGCATAGGTGCCAGGATCCGGGCCGGGATGGATAATAAGGATATGGCCATGGCCATGGGGGTCAACTATGTCTTGCTTTCATTGGTGATCTTCATTATGGGGGCTGCCATGGGTGGACTGGCCGGATTTCTGGGTGCACCCATCGTAGGGGCTGATCCACAAATGAGTATGAGTATTTTGCTTATGGCTATGATTGTCGTAGTGGTAGGCGGACTGGGGAATGTACAGGGTGCATTATTGGGCAGCTTGATAATAGGCGTCTTTGATACTTTCGGTAAAGCCTATTTCTCTGACTTTGCCATGTTCCTGGTATATTTGATTTTTATTATTATACTCATGATTAGACCCAACGGCCTCCTGGGCAGGAGAAGGATTTGAGGACATATTCTTTAAAAGTTGAATCTACCTGGCAACTGCGGTTGAGGCAAACCGGTGTTTATTTGCTGGTCATTGTTATAATGCTGGCCCTTCCGGCGATTGTCTCGGACTATATCCAGAGCATGATTGTCAAGATCCTTATATTCGCCATTTTTGCCATGAGCCTGAATCTTCTCTGGGGTTATACCGGACTGACTTCACTGGGGCATGCCGCTTATTTTGGAGTAGCTGGATATACAGTGGGCATTTTAACCGTAGTTTTGGGCCTGCATAACTTCTGGCTAACAGCGTTGGCGGGAATAATTGTGGCTGCCATTACCGCCGCTGTCTTTGCTTTTCCCGCTTTGCGGATGGCTAATACTCCCATTAAAGCCTATTTCCTGCTTGTCACTCTGGCCCTGGGAGAACTGCTGGCCAGTATTGCCGAGAAATGGCGGGCGGTAACCGGTGGGGATAACGGGCTGGCCGGTATACCGCTACCCGAGTTAGGCTTCGGTCTTACCATTAACGGAGAAACTTTCTATTATCTGGTCTTTATTATCTTTGCTATTTGTGTTTTTCTGCTCTACCGCATCTCCAAGTCTCCCTTTGGAGAGGCCCTTCAAGGTATCCGCGAGAATGAACTGAGAATGCGGTCACTGGGTTACCATACCTGGTTGTACAAATACATGGCTTTCCTTATGGGCGGGGCTTTTGCGGGGGTTGGAGGGGTCCTATTTTCCCATTTTGCCGGCATCATGGCCCCCATGCATGTGGGGATTATGACTTCGACTCTGGTTCTATTAATGGTGATCATCGGCAGCAGCAACACAATCTATGGACCGGTACTGGGTGCCGCGATTGTGCTGATTCTGGAACATGTTTCGAGCATTTATGCCCCTGATCGCTGGCCACTTATTTTAGGTGCAGTTTTTGTTATCTCGGTGATGTTCCTGCGCGGTGGGATTAGCATGCATTTGCTAAAATTATGGAAGAGGATAACCCGTAAACGCCAGCAGCAGCCAAAACCCATCTGAAGTCTTGCTCTCAGAGAAGCTTTAGTATTAGCTCCTCTGAGAGCTTAAATTATTTGATGTATATGTTATTTATTGAGCTGGAACATCCAGAGGCATCTGGCTATACTTGTCTACCACCGACCAATCGAGCCTATCGGGCAACTGGGTAACGTTTATGATATATAAATCCCCGATTCCCAATCCCTCAGCAGTGAATGAATAAGTGCCGGCGGGAGTATCCGCCTTGACCTTGTGGAGAGCATCGCTGATTTTGGCAAAGGAAGTATCTCCACCGGTAGCTTTAACAGCTTCTAGGTACATGGTTAAGCAAACATCAGCGCTAACTCCCTCGGCCATGGGCGGCATTCCATATTTCTTGGCAAAAGCTTCTACGTAGCTCTTATTCATCGGTGTATCGATGAGACTGGTATAAGAGGCCGATCCGATCATTCCGATGGATTTCGTGCCGATTTCCCCCAGAGACTTAGGAAAGAGAACCGTGGCATTGGGGATTACCAGCGGCATCTTCAGTCCTGCAGCATAATATTGGGCAACAAAACGCTGAGCGAGAACGGGGGTAAACCAGAAGAAACAGGCATCCGCATCCTTCATAGCTGTTAGGTTGGGGCTGAAGTCCATGGTGCCCGGTTTTATGGGTTGAGTCTGTATGATGGTACCGCCTCTCTTTTGAAAAGCCTTGGTCATACCTCCCACAAACTCGAGACCGGAGACAAAATCTTCCACTGCTACAGTAGCTGTCCTGTAACCTAATTTGTCATAAGCATAAAGGCCCAGGGGATAACCGGTCCCTGCAAGGGTGCCGAAGGGAAGAAACTCATTACCGCCAGTTTTTAGAATGCCGATTGATTTTGGCATAAAAATAAGATGGGGTGTCTTGGAGGCAGTCAGGTAATTCGCTACCGCCGGAGCGCAGGCGCCATGCACCGGACCCAGGATGACATCAACCTTATCCGATTCAACCAGCTTTCTGGCCTTGTCTACAGATTTGACAGGATCCGTTCCGTCATCCTCGACCATTAATTCAATCTTTCTGCCAGCTGCCTGGCCTCCAGCTTGCTCCAGTCGATATTCCAGGGCATTTTTGCAGGCCGGACCGAGAATTGCATTTTCGCCTGTCAAATGCAGGATAGCTCCTATTTTTATCGACGGTTTGGCGGCTGTGGTTGAAGAAGGCGGGGGTGGAGGGGCAGAAGTGGCCGGAGGCGGAGCTTGAGTAGCCGGGGTAGTGGCCGGCGGAGGAGCAGATGAGGGTGGTTTGGCAGTAGTAGGTGGTGGAGCGCTAGGCTGGCTTGCACAACCGGAAAAGAGTGGGACTACCATCATAACGAGTGCGATACACATAATGCAGGCAACAATAAGTAACCCCTTTTTTTTCATTTAACCCTCCTTTTATATTCTGATTTTGTAGATCATTTTATAGGGAACCACGTATCTGCGCAAACCCCTGTGGCCACACACCAGGGGTAATTCAATAATTGGCTAAGCCGATCCGGCTAGACTATTGAAGCAATTATATATTGGCTAACTCAAACCTGCAAGGGATGTTTGGGGGATATTTTGGGTATATTTTATTGTTGCATCGCAGAATTGGGGATGTCGGCAGCGCTCCCTTTGTCAGCCTTAGCAAAATAGCTGCTGGTTTCTTCCCGTATTTCAATCTTTTCAAAACCGCTTGATAAAAGCAGATGCAGCATCTTTGTTTTGGGGGGAATAATGTCTCCGGCTAACTCAGGGACCTGGCGGTGGATCTTATTGATAGAAGATCTACTGGAAGTGTGGCAAATATAGAGACTGTGGCCGTATCTTAAAAGGCGGTGTATTTCTTTTAGAGCCCGGTATTTATCGTGGAAGTGCGGGAAGCTCGAATAACAGACTACGGCATCAAAGGATTCATCAGCCAACCCGCTGCAGTTTATATCACAGCAGACATAGTCGATGTGGCCTTTAAAATTCTTTTGCCGGGCCTTTTCGAGCATTTTTCCGGCCGAGTCCAGACATACCAGTCTGCCCTTATCGCCAACCTTATCAATTAGATAAGGGATCAAAATTCCCGTTCCTGTACCAACATCCAATACCCTGCAACCCGCCCCGATATTGATTTGGCGTAACATGCCATTCAGTTTTGTAGAATCTCTCTCGTCGAAATTTTCATCCCAGATTTCGGCTTTTCTGTTAAAGTAAGATCGGATCACTGTTTTATCTCCAGGACCTGTGGTTCTTTCCAAATTTTAGTTCTTCTTTTAGGTGAAAATATTAATGCCAGCATGAAGATCAGGGAGGAGGTGATGATGATAGTAGCGCCACTCGGTATATTAAAAATATAGGAGACGAAAAGACCAATCCAGCAGGAAAGGACTCCGAATCCCGCGGCAATAAAATACATCCGCTTCATACTGTAGGTCAACTGGTAAGCCGCGGCAGCGGGATTTAAAATTAAACTGAATATGAGCAGCCCACCAATCGACCGCAGGGTGACCGTGATAGTAGCCCCGGTTAAGAAAATGATGCCATAGAGGACCAGTGTAGCAGGAATACCCACGGCTATGGCTACGTTGCGGTTAAATATGGTCGCTTGTATTTCTTTACCGAAAATAACCACTATACCGACCACCAGAAAGGCCACAATGCCCAGTAGGATAATATCTTCCCGGCCGCTAGTAAGGACACTGCCCCAGAGGAGGTCTAATGCCGCCGATCTGGTATTGGGGATTATTCCGATAAAGAGGAAGGCCAAACCCAGCATCAAAGAGAAAATAATACCCAGAGAGGTCTCCGGTCCTAGCTGTCCCCGGTCTGCCAGAGGGCCAACTACGGCAGAAGCAGCAAGGCAAAAAACGAAAGCACCGATAATCGGGTCAAACCCCAACCATAGACCCAAAAGAGCCCCGGCGAAAGCTGCATGCGACATGGCCACCCCTATGAAAGGCATATGCAGCAACACCACAAAGACCCCGATCAGGCTGCAGGCAATACCTCCCAGGAAGGTGGCCAGAATGGCATTTTGCATAAAGTGGTAGCCTAAAATTGACCAGTCCAAGTTAGCGCTCCCTGGTATGAATATGAGGGCGTCGCTCCTCTACCAGTTCCACGGGCAGATCGTAAAGTCGGCTTAGACTTGCAGTCGATATCAATTTATCCGGGGCCCCGTCATCGACAATGAGTCCAGCTTTTAACAGGACTACCCGATCACAGGTATGGGGCAAAGCGTCCAGATCGTGGGTCACAAAAAGGGTTGTCAGACGCCGTTCATTATGAATGCGCTTTACCAGGTTCAGGATATCAGCCTGTGCCTTCCAATCCAGTGACGATGTCGGCTCATCCATCAAGAAAATATTGGGTTCCTGGGCCAGACAGCGGGCAATTGCGACGCGCTGCTGCTCCCCTCCTGAGAGATGTCCGATGGGACGCCCGGCCAGATGCGCCAGGCCAACCATGGCCAGGGATTCATCCACCAGCGACCAATCTCCTTTGGAGGGCCGATGCAAAAACCCCAGAATCCCATACCTGCCAATCATTACCACTTCCCTTACTGAAAATGGCATGCGTTTATCAGTGGCTGCCACCTGAGAAACATAGCCCACCTGTCTTCTCAATTCGTGGCGACCGTGACCATTGACGCTGCGGCCCAGGACCCTGACACTTCCTTGAGCAATGTGAGACAATCCATTAACAAGGGTGAGGAGGGTAGTTTTACCCGCACCGTTGGGCCCGATCAAGGCCACAAATTCACCCTGGAAAATGGTTAGTGACACTCCTCGCAAAGCTACGCTCTCGCGAAATGAGACTACCGCATTTTCAATTTGGATCACCGGATCTGACATAGAATCTCCAGCGCTGTCTTTTATTCAGTTAAGGCGTTTATAAGGATATCCACGTTATAGCCAATGGCTTTTTCCCAGGTTTCTGTATTCTCAAAACCTCCCGGGA
>JAGDMY010000056.1 GCA_017860765.1 Chloroflexota bacterium
ACTTGGCCGTCGGTTCCTTGATGACCCATTTCTGAGCATCCTCGCCGTCTCCCAGCCAGAACTCTACTTCGCCGCCAAGGAGTGTATTGTCATGGCAGTTGCTGCCCATGAAGAGGAAGAGTTCATCAAAATCGTTGTGAGAATGCTGCATGCCCTTGCTTCTATTCCTTTCTTCACCCATCCAGTAGCTGGGGGTATCGCCAGGATTTCCCACGCCGGTCCCCGGGGCATAAGCATAGAAGGTCTCTACCCACAGGGGTGCTCCGTCAACGACTTTCGCATCAAATAGCAGAGAAAAGTCTGCCATCTTGCCGCGAAAATAGGGACGTACATTTTCCGTCCAAAGTCTTAAGGGTCGCACTAAATCGCCATATTTTGCCTTTGCCATTGGTTGATCTCCTCCTTATTAATATTAGATTTATATAGTATACCACAGTCAAATGACTGTCAATCTTGTTTCTATGCCTCGCATCAACCACCTATTGCTTCCAGAACTAAGTCACGAATCATTCATGAAAAAGAATTACCCCCCAGGCAACCTGGGGGGTAATTATGGTAGGTTCTTTTTTAGGTTTCCAGATTAGAACTTGAAGGTCTTGGGTGCTGGAGTAGGTTTGAAAGTATAATCGAAGAATTTGGCATTATCACAGAGAGCGATGACTATCATATAAAATGGCCTGTCCACCCTCTTGTAGTATTGGGGATTATGCGGTACACCCTTAGGGACCCAGACCGATGAAGATTTGGTGATGGAATAAGCTTCATCACCCAGGTAGGTCACCACCTCTCCTCCCAGATTCAGAGTATCATGAGGATCGGTGCCAACGAATAAGAACAGCTCATCGAAGTCCTGCCAGTGTTGCATGCCCTTGCTCATATCTCTTATAGATCCATCTCTTTGCGGCTGGTTTTCCAGGCAGGGCACGCCCACACCCTGTCCGCCGGCATATACCAGGAAGAGCTCTACCCAGCAGGGAGCCCGGTAAACTTTATCATCGAACATCAGGTTGGGCACGCAGACTCTGCCGCGCAGCTGCGGTATTAAAATAGTTTGAGATAAGAGCAGTCTATTGACTAATTCAGTATATTTTCCCTTGCTCGGCTGAGGCTTGCCGACCATATCCATGGAGAAGGCCGGAGGTAGGGGATACTGTGTGGTAGCTCCCGGGTCGGGGTTGGTATACGTCGGAGTTAGAGCCACTACGACGCACATTATTGGATGCTTGGGGTCCTTGACTTTAGTTACGACCCAGGGATTATGCGCGACTCCTCTGGGTACCCAGGCGGCCATCGGCTCATCAAATACCCATTTCTGGGCATCTGCTCCGTGTCCCAGCCAGAACTCCACCTCACCACCCAGTCTGGTGTTATCGGTTGGATCCGTCCCGAAGTACATGAACAGCTCATCAAAGTCGCGATGAGAATGCTGTCCGCCCTTGGATACGTTGCCCGGGGTCCTTTGCTTACCTTCCCAGAGAGATGGCAGCTCACCCGGTAGCCCTACTCCCGTTCCAGGAGCATAAGCATAGAAGGTCTCAGTCCAGATCGTAGTCTTGGGTTGGACTTTCTGATCATGGAGCAAAGAAAAGTCGGCCATTTTACCGCGATAAGAGGGTCGGACCAGTTCAGTCCAAAGCCTTAAGGGTTGCACTAAATCAGCATACTTAGCCTTGGTAGCTTTTGCCATAGAGTTATCTCCTTCCTTTATTATTTTTAAATTCAATAGTATACCCCTCCCTGTTGGGTGTCAAGAAAAATTAATGTATAATGATTCAATGCTGTCAGCGTCGATCAGCTGGTTTTCTAACTTTCAATAGCGAAATATTTTTAAATAATCTGAATAAAGGAAGGGGAGAGATGGCTAACGGATACAACGGTAAAATATTGAGGGTGAATCTCACACAGGGCACCACTGCTGTGGAACAGCTTGAGGAATCTTTCTGCCGCAAGTACCTGGGAGGCGCCGGCTTTATCACCTACTATCTGATGAAGGAGCTCAAACCAGGAGTTGAACCCTTGAGCCCGGAGAATAAGCTCATCTTTATGGCTGGTCCCCTGACCGGACTGCCCTTTTCAGGCAGCGGCCGCAACTGCGTGGGTTGCAAATCACCTTTGACGGGCGGCTATGCCAAGTCGGAAGTAGGCGGCTTCTGGGGGGCTGAGATGCGACGGGCCGGATTTGACGGCATTATCGTGGAAGGCAAGGCCGCCAGGCCGGTCTACCTGTGGATTCGGGATGGCGAAGTCCAGATTAAAGACGCCAGTCACTTGTGGGGCAAAAAGACTGCCGATACCCAGGAAACAATTCGGACAGAACTTGGTGATAAGTTAATTCGCCTGGCCTTGATTGGTCCGGCGGGTGAAAACCTGGTCCGTTTTTCCTCGGTGATCAACGACCTCAAGGAGGCGGCTGGCCGGGGTGGTACTGGAGCGGTGATGGGATCCAAGAACCTGAAGGCTATCGCCGTCAGAGGTACCAAAACACCCGAGGTAGCTAACAAAGATATCATGGTGGAGTACCGACAGTGGTTAACCGATAACCCGAAGCCGTGGCAGGGCTTCCACGATTTTGGGACTGGAGCTGGTCCCATGATGCTTGCCAGTATACCCACAGGTAATATTCCGATTCATAATTTCCGTGACGGCGACTTCCCTACATTAGATAAGACAACCGCTACCGTTATCAAGGATACGATCAGGATCGGCATGGAAGGCTGCTATGCTTGTATTGTGCGCTGTAAGAAAGTGGTGAAGGTCGATGAACCCGGTCTCACCGTAGACCCCGCTTACGGGGGGCCCGAATATGAAACACTGGCAGCGTTTGGTTCCTGCTGCGGCATTGACGACCTGAAAGCAATTTGCAAAGGTAATGAGCTTTGCAATGCCTATGCTCTGGATACTATATCCACCGGTGTTACCATCTCTTTTGCCATGGAGTGTTATGAGAAAGGGCTGCTGACTAAACAGGATACCGGCGGTATCGACCTGAAATTCGGCAATGCCTCTGCTATGATAGAGGCCATTGAACTGATTGCCCATCGAAAGGGCATCGGCGATATCCTGGCTGATGGTTCCAGGCTGGCTGCCAGGAAGATCGGCCGGGGAGCCGAGGCGCTGGCGATGCAGGTCAAGGGTTTGGAAGTACCGATGCACGATCCGCGCGCTAAGGCTGCTCTCGGCCTGGGATACGCCGTCAACCCGCAGGGTGCCGATCATTGCGCCAACCTCCATGACCCCATAGTCAGCTCAATGGGCCCGGATCTGGCTAATCTGCATCCGCTGGGCATCCACGATCCTATTCCCGCTGATGATCTCAGCCCTCGCAAGGTAACTGTGTTCCACTATTTTCATTCTTTTCGTATTCTTCAGGATTGTGGAGTGGTCTGCATGTTTGTTCCCAGCAACCTGGAACGCCTGACGAATATGGTTAAAGGTATCACCGGTTGGGATACGGGCATGGTTGAACTTCTGCGTATTGCAGACCGGACCCTGACTCTGGCCAGGATGTTCAACCTTCGCGAAGGGATTGATTCCACCGGAGATAAGTTGCCCGACCGGTTCTTCCAGCCGCACTTGGGCGGACCCTCGGCCAATAATAAGCTCTATGAGCGTAACAAACTTGAAAAGGCCAGGAGTTATTACTACAGCCTGATGGGCTGGGATGCCAGGGGCGTGCCTACTCCGGAGACGTTAGAGGCACTGGGCATAGACTGGGCGGCCAGTCCCTAAAAATCTACTAATGTATGACGCAAATCGATAAATGCAACGAAGGGAAACTCATTTGACAGCCAGACGGTTTCGAGATATTATTTAGTATATCCTTCTGGCTAATTATCCACGTTGATCGCTGTTCTAAATATGTGTCAAATCTGATTACTGAAGGTCTTGACAGGGGGGTGTTGTGAAGTATATTATATGACGATATAAATGGTGACAGCAATCACAGTATCTTAACCAACTGCGAACTTACATTCTCGGGAGAAGGCCATAAAAAAACGGACTATAACCTGAACCGGGCAACAATAAAGGCCCTTTCACACCCATCGATATCCAAACAGTAAAAAAGTCAATTAGTATGCTCCGATGTACGCATACTGTAGAGCGGAATATATAGGGGAGGTATATATTTAACATGACTGGAAGCTTGTTCGGGCAGTTGATATTCGACGGTCTAGCGATAGGGCTGGTGTTCGTCATCCTTAGCTGCGGGATGATTACCATTACCAGCATTATCAAAATGCTGTTTCTGGCTTTTGGCGCTTTCTATACCATCGGTGCTTACGGCACCTGGTACGCCATGGAATACTTGCACGTCCACTACTGGATCGGCCTTTTGATCGGAGTAGTCATCGCTGTGGTAATCGGACTCTTATCTTACATTCTCATATTCGGACAGCTGAAAAAGAAACTTGGTACCCGGGCCTTTATGTCCACCCTCATCGGTTCGGTTGGTTTGCAGATTTTGCTTACCCAGGGAGGGGTGTTGGTCTATGGGAATATGTCCCGCAGCATCCCCAATGTACTACCCGGTGTCTTCCACCCCTTCGGTATGAATATTACCATCGCCAAGCTGATGCTTATCGGCATTAGTGTAGCTGCCGCCTTAATCCTCTTCTGGGTCTATCAGAAAACCGCCATCGGCCGTTCCATGAGAGCTGTTTCATACATACCTGACGCAGCAGCTCTGCAGGGCATAAACACAAACCGCGTTTTCTTGACAGCCATGGGCATCGCCACCGCTCTAGCCGGACTTGCCGGAGCCATTCTGGCCCCCAACTACGGTATGGATCCTCTGATGGGCTCCAACGTCATCTGGACGGTAATGTTAATCAACCAGCTGGGTGGTATGGGAAGCCTGCTGGGTGCTGTCTTCGCCGGAATCATCGTCGGCCAGGCTCTGAGCTGGGGCATGTTCTTTATGGGTAGCCTGATACAGCTGGTTATCTTCGTCTCCATCATGATCGTGGTGTATTTCAGACCCTTCGGCCTGATGGGCAGAGACATCGAGCTGGGATTGTAGAATGAGTTGGATTTGGGAGTAGAGAAAATGAGCATAGATACTCAAGCGAGCGTAGCCCCACAGAGGAATATCAGTCGGTTCACCAAACCGATATTTATGGCTGCGATATTAGCCATATGGTGCTTGATACCCCTCTTTGTCGGCGGTTCTCAATACATGCTTGACCTTTTCATAATCATGATCATCAACGCCGTGCTGGCCATGGGCTTCATCCTGGTCTTCAGGACCGGATTGGTTTTCCTGGCTGTCATGACCTTCTACGGTATCGGGGCTTATGCAGGCATCGTGTTTACTTTGAAGGTTGGCATGAGCTTCTGGATAGCCCTTCCTCTTTCGGCCATTACGACGGCGCTTATCGCCTTTCTTCTCAGTCCGTTCCTCCTGGGTAGAACTACCAGCCCCCTGCAATTTATTGTCATCAGTTCTATCCTGGGCATGATGTTCGCCCTGGCCGTCGGAAACACCAAATGGCTGGGAGGCTACAGTGGTGTCCAGGGCATACCTGATCCTCCTCCACTTTTCGGCATCGATTTTTCTTACGGCAAGATCCAGTGGTTCTACCTCGAAGTAGTAATGCTGGTGGTCGTAATAGCTTTGCTTCTGGGTTTCTACAATTCGTCTGTTGGCCGCGCCTGGAGGTCCATCGGCCTGGGTCCCCGGCTGGCGGAATCAATAGGGGTCAATATTTATAGATACCGCGTAGTCGCGTTCGTTCTTTGTACTTTTATTGTCGGGTTGTTTGGCTGCTTTTACGCCCATTATATCGGATATATCTCTCCCGACGGTTTCAACATGTGGCAAAACACGTATTTACAACTTTACGCCATCCTGGGCGGTCTCGGCTTCCCGATTTGGGGACCCATAGTCGGGGCGGGTATCATGGTCTTCGTCCCCGAATACCTGCGCCCGATCCGCCAATACGCCCAGCTTTTCACAGCTCTTATATTGATTCTGTTGATACTTTATATGCCTTCGGGCATTCTGGGTATCAAGGATGCCAAATGGGTTAGGAACATATCCAGATCAATTCAAAACGCTATCTTTAGACCCAAGGCAGTCAAAGCCAATCAAACGAGTGGCAGCTAAAAAGGATATGATAACGGAGTTGTTAAATAGGATAAAGGTGGAAGAGTTATGTTACTAGAAGTGGAAAAACTAACCAAGGCGTTTGGCGGACTGGTAGCTGTAGATAATGTGGACTTTCATGTTAACGAGGGTGAAATACTGGGAATCATAGGCCCCAACGGAGCCGGAAAGAGCACCCTGATCAATCAGATTTGCGGTTTTTATCCGCCTACCAGCGGCAAGATAGTCTTCAAGGGGCAGGATATCACCGGCTGGAGGGCGAATAAGGTTGCTGCTTTGGGTATCGGTCGCAATTTTCAGGCATCAGTGTTGTTTATGGACGAGACCTGTCTTAACAACGTCTGGGCAGCCTACCACAGACATTATAAATCCAACATTTTTAGCCGGGTACTCCATTTGCCATCGGCCAGACACGAAGCCGATACTTTTAAAAAGAAGGCCTCGGAGATACTGGATTGGATAGGCATGGGCGAATACAAAGAGGAAAGGGCAATCAATCTGCCCCATGGCTTTGCCAGATTGCTCGGTATTTGCATCGGTCTGGCTACCCAACCTACCCTTCTGATACTGGATGAACCGGTGACCGGTATGAACGCGGTGGAGATACAGGACACAATGGCTCTCCTCCGCAAGATCCGTGATACCGGTGTCACCCTCTGCATGATCGAACATAATATGCGAGCCGTAATGAGCATCTGCGAAAGGTTGATAGTCTTGGACCACGGGGTAAAGATTGCCGAAGGGACGCCCGAAGAGATACAAAAGAACGAACAGGTAATCGAGGCTTACCTGGGAAGGAAGAAATAGCTATGGCAGATATATTGGAAGTTAAAGGGTTAAATGTCAGTTATGGCAAAGCCACAGTGGTGCATGACGTCAATATCCATGTCGAGGAGGGGGAAATAGTGGCCATTCTGGGGGCCAACGGCGCAGGCAAGACTACTATTTTAAGAAGCATCACCGGATTGAAGAAGGCCGATTCCGGTCAAATCACCTTCAAAGGCAAGAGTATTTACGGATGGTCAGCTGACAAGGTTGTTAAAGGGGGCATTGCTATGGTACCCGAGAACAGGTTGATTTTTGGCCCTATGACGGTAGAGGAAAATCTCCAGCTTGGCTCCTGGACGCGCCAGCGCGACCGCGATGGGGTCAGGAAATCTTTCGAGGACGTCTATGCCCACTTCCCTATCCTTAAGGAGAGAAAAAATCAGATGGGCGGCTCGCTCAGCGGCGGTCAACAGCAGATGCTGGCAGTCGCTCGCGCTCTGATGACGAATCCTCAGATGATGTTGATGGATGAGCCCAGCATCGGGCTGTCTCCCCTCATGGTCGAAGAGGTGGGAAAGATCATCATGGATATCAACTCCCGCGGTATTCCTGTCCTTCTGGTAGAGCAAAATGCCCGCGTGGCTCTTGAACTGGCCCACCGGGCTTATATCCTCGAAGTCGGTAACATCACTTTGGAAGGCGAAAGTAAGAGTCTGATGAATGACGAACGGGTCCAGAGAGCCTATCTGGGCGGTTAGGAATTCTCTTATTTCGCACATAGTCTAATAAAAATCAAATATGCAAATTAGTCAAAGCCGGGGATTAACCCCGGCTTTTCTGTTAGGCAATCGAATTCAGATCAATCGATTAATCGTCTTTTGCCTGCTAAAAAGGTGCTGAATTGCTTGACAGTCATGAGGGTGGGCAGTATACTAGAGGCAGAAATACCTGGCGATCCTGTGCGACTGTATTTCGACTCCATACAAAGACACTTTGAGCGATGGAGCCTTGTTTCTGACCTTCTACATTATATTAATAATGAAATAACGCCGAAATTACTAAATCAGGAGGAAACCATGGAAAGAAACACCCAGGT
>JAGDMY010000291.1 GCA_017860765.1 Chloroflexota bacterium
AGCTGATGTTTACACGCCAGAACGGCGAGGCATTTTCCATCCTGACAGTTGCAGGGCTGGCATTTATCAAACTGGACCAGGGCCATTTTACCCGGCATTTTACCCTTCCCTCAGACCGAGTCCCCACGCGCTATAAACCCCTTGATCCTCCTCTCCAGGACAGGACGTTCCAGGAGGACATAGTGCTGGCATTTGAGACATTTGATGCCGATATCCGCCCCCAGCCGCACCACCACCCATTCGTTGCTGCCGCAGGGATGCGCCTTCTTTAAGCGAACAACATCTCCCAATCTCAAATCCAGTATCACACTCTTATCTTAATCCCTTTAAAGAAGATTGTCTTTCAATAGATAGCGGACCGCGAAATTAAGGAATGAGAACAAATCCGGCCTTAATTCCCGTGAAAGTTGATTTCCGCGGCTACTGAGGCTGGAAACCGGGACGGTATCGGTTTATCTCATCTCTTAATTTTAAGGCAACCTTGCGGGCAGCCTCGGCAAAGTCTGCTCCCCGGGAGGCATACAGGACCTGGCGAGATGAGTTGATGATGGCTTTATCCCCTCCGGGGCTAACCCCGTATTTGACTGTGGAAGCCACCTCGCCACCCTGGGCTCCGATGCCAGGGATGAGGAATGGCATCTCCGGGTGCAGCTGGCGCAGCTGTTTTAGCTCTTCAGGATAGGTCGCCCCTACCACCAGTCCGACATTGCCGCTTACATTCCATTGGGCAGCTTTCTCCGCCACAATCTGATAGAGGGGACGTGGGCCTTGCCCGGTTTCGACGGCCAGGGTCTGGAAGTCCCTGGAGCCGGAATTGGAAGTCCGGCAGAGGATGAAGATAGCTTTAGCGGAATAGGCGATAAAAGGTTCAAGGGAGTCGAAACCGAGGTAGGGGGAGACAGTAGCGGCATCGAACTCGAAGACTTCAAAAAGGGACCTGGCATAGGCCCGGGAGGTGTTGCCGATATCACCTCGCTTGGCGTCGGCGATAACAGGGATCCGGGACGGAATGCCTTTTACGGTGCGTTTCAGGGCCGCCAGGCCTTCATCGCCCAGCGCTTCATAGAAGGCGAAATTGGGCTTATAAGCGCAGACCAGGTCGGAAGTCGCCTCGATAATGGCTTTATTGAAATCATAGATCGCGATTTTTCCCGGCATCAGCGCGGGATCAGGGTCCAGTCCGATGCAGAGGAGACTCTGGTTCTGTCGGGAGATGTTGCGCAGTTTTTCCGCGAAATCCATATTGGCCTCCAGCTTTGAGCTATACCCGGATACAAGAAGATGATACAGTGGCGAGTTGTGAGCGTCAAGTGTTAGAATTGAGGGAGACGCAGGGAAGGTTATCATGGATTACCAGGAATCTGTAGATTATATCTTCGGGCATACCAACTACGAGATGGTGCCGCGGGTACCTCATACCCAGGCCAACTATGACCTCCGCAGGGTGTACCAGTTGCTGGAGCGTCTCGGCAACCCGCATCTGAAAGCCAGGTCTCTGCATATTACAGGCACCAACGGCAAGGGCAGCACCTCGGCTATGCTGGCCTCGGTCCTGACGGTGGCCGGATACACTACCGGCTTATATACTTCACCTCATCTGCTCACCATGCGCGAGCGCATCATGGTGAACGGCCGGCCGATCGAAGAAACCGAGGTGGCCGACGCCATGACCGGTTTACAGCCCGAGATTGAAGCCGTCAACGCAGAAGCCGCCTTTGGCCGGCTAACAGTCTTTGAGATTTTAACTGCTCTGGGCTTCGCTTACTTTGCGCAAAAACAGTGCCAGTTTCAGGTGCTGGAGGTGGGGATGGGGGGCCGCTACGATGCCACCAATGTAATACTGCCCGAAGTCTGCCTGCTGACCTCGATCAACTATGACCATATGGAGGTCCTGGGGGACACCCTGACCATGATAGCCGGCGAAAAATGCGGCATTATCAAGCCCGGCTGCACTGTAATTTCCCATCCCCAGGTAGAGGAAGCGGGAAGGGTAATCCGCGATGTTTGCCTGGAGAAGGGCGCCAGGCTAATCCTGTTGGGCCAGGAGGTCACGCGCCGAAGCCTGAGCTACGATTTAAATGGCCAGGTACTGGAGGTCAGAGGAAGATTGGACCAATATCGCGTCTCCCTCCCCCTGCTGGGACAGTACCAATTAGACAATTGTGCGGCGGCCGTAGCTGCTCTCGAAGTCTTGATAGAAAAGGGTTTTCACATCTCCAAAGCGGACATCCTCAGGGGTCTGGCACAAGTAGATTTTCCGGGCCGTATGCAAATTATCAGCCGTGCGCCTTTGATCGTGGTGGATGGCGGGCACAATCCCGGGGCCAGCCACAGCCTGAAAGAGACCCTTCGCGATTACTTTAAACCGAAAAGGTCTATTCTGGTGATCGGAGTTTCCAACGATAAAGATATCCCGGGGATTGTTCAGGAACTGGCGCCCGTTTTTGATTCAGTGATCGCCACCCGTGCCGATAATCCCCGTTCGGCGAAACCGGAGGTGCTATCGGCTGAATTTAAGAAACACGGGAGAGAATCCCGGGTGGCGGAGAATATCCCTCAGGCACTGGGGGAAGCGCTGTCCATGGCCGGAAAAGACGACCTCGTCTGTGTTACCGGTTCTCTATTTGTTGTGGGCGAGGCACTGAGATACCTCTCACCCATGCCTAGGGCGTTGCAGTAAGATAGGGATTGCTCAAGGCCTCCCTGGGCAGCATGTTGCCCAGGACCCGTTCCATGGCCATAGTATGACTGCAAACTCTCCAACTGGAGAAGAAAGCACAGGTGCAATGCCATTTATTGTCTTTCAGGCTGGTGGTGTA
>JAGDMY010000292.1 GCA_017860765.1 Chloroflexota bacterium
AGGAGCTTTATAAAAAGACCTTTATAAAACCCTGGTTCATACAGCAGATGAAAGAACTGGTAGAGCTCGAAGAGAAAATCCTTAAGTATAAAGGTAAGAAATTCCCGGACAGCTTGCTGATTCAGGCTAAAAAAGATGGTTTTGCCGATAAATATCTGGCGAAGCTGCTCGGCACCACTGAGAAGGATATCCGTGAGCAACGCCTCGCAGCCGGCCTGCCAGAAGCCTGGGATTTCGTCCCGGTAAGCGGGGCTGAAAATGCCAAATATTATTATTCCACCTATAACGGTACGGACAAGACCGTGGCCAGCGACCGGCAAAAGGTGATGGTATTGGGAGGTGGTCCCAACCGGATCGGCCAGGGAATTGAGTTTGATTACTGCTGTGTCCATGCCGCCTTTGCATTGCGCGATATGGGTTATGAGACCATCATGGTGAACTGCAACCCTGAAACAGTCTCTACCGATTACGATACCTCTGATAAACTGTATTTTGAGCCGCTGACCGTGGAAGACGTTTTAAGCATTTACCAGAAAGAAAAACCCATCGGGGTCATCGTCCAGTTCGGCGGGCAAACGCCCCTCAATATCGCGGCAGAACTGGAGGCGGCCGGGGTCAAGATTCTGGGGACATCGGTAAATTCAATTGATATTGCTTCAGATCGTGGCCGCTTCAGTCAGATGATGCAGAATTTCGGGATCCCCATGCCGGAGGCCGGTACCGCCAGCAACCTTAAAGAGGCCCTGGTGGTAGCCAGGCGCATCGGCTACCCGCTAATCGTGCGGCCATCCTACGTCCTGGGGGGACGGGGCATGGAGATCGTCCACGATGAGGAAGAGCTAAGGCTGTATGTAAGCGCTGCCGTAGGCGTGACGCCCGACCGTCCTATATTAATCGACCGCTATCTGGAAAACGCCATCGAAACCGAGGCCGATGCACTGGCGGATGGCACCGACGTCTTTATCCCGGCAGTCATGGAGCACATCGAGTATGCCGGAGTCCATTCTGGCGATGCCGCCTGTGTTATACCCCCCATCACCATCCCCCGGAAGCACCTTGATACTATCGAGCAATATACCCGGCGCATCGCCAGTGAGCTTCAAGTAGCCGGAGTAATGAATATTCAGTACGCCATTTGCAAAGATGTGGTCTATGTGCTGGAAGCTAACCCGCGGGCTTCCCGCACCGTCCCTCTGGTTTCCAAGGTCTGCAATATCCCCATGGCTCGGCTGGCTACCGAGCTCATGTTGGGCAAGAAGATCAAGGACTTGAATTTGACCCGCGCTCACATTCCGCACTTTGGCGTCAAGGAAGCTGTTTTCCCCTTTAATATGCTTCCCGAGGTTGACCCCGTACTGGGACCGGAAATGAAATCTACAGGCGAGGTCCTGGGTATGGCCAAATCCTTCGGCCTGGCTTACTGGAAGGCAGAGGAAGCTGTGAATCCACTGCCGACCGGTGGAACGGTGCTTATCACGGTGGCAGAACGCGACCGTCATGCCCTGACCGAAGTCGCCAGGCAGTTTGCCAGGCTGGGTTTCAAAATTCGGGCAACTGCGGGAACCCATGCCTTTTTGGCCAGTCAGGGCGTCGTTTCGGAACCCATCCTTAAGGAGCATGAGGGACGCCCTAACATCACCGACGCTATCAAAAACAAGGAAATCCAGCTGGTTATCAACACACCTGCAGGTAAGCGGAGCAAATATGACGATTCTTATATCCGCAAGGCGGCCATCAAATATAAGGTACCTTATATAACCACTTTAACGGCGGCCTTGGCGGCAGCCAGGGGCATCGCCGCTTATTGCACGGGCAAGTCGGAAGTGAAGTCCCTGCAGCAATACCACGGGGACATAAAATAGACAGGATAGCAGGACCCGATCGTTGATAGACCGTAATTTTGATCCGGGAGGCCGATCCATGAAGAAAGTAACGGCTAATGTCTATGTGGAAGACCGCTATAGCACTCAGCCGGAAAACCGCGGCTGCAATCCCGGGTTTGTCACCACTTCTGAAGGAATCGTTCTCCTGGACACACCCATGATCCCCAGAGATGCCCTGAAATGGCGGGACGAAATTTCGCGGATCGGAGAGGTGCGTTATATCTTCAATACCCATTTCCATGCCGATCACACGGCGGGAAATTACCTTTTCACCGCACCTGTGATAGCTCATGAAGGGGTTATAGGACAAAGCACCCAATTGCTCACCGGGGTATTCATACCGGCAGTCATCAAGCGGTCAGGGGGCCGTCCCCTGACCCATACCGAGACAGCCCGCTATGATATCGAAGACAGGGACCCGGAGAGTATACCTTTGATGAAAGATTTTCGCCTCCGGCTGCCCAATATTACCTTCTCAGAGAGGCTGACCTTATATCTTGGCCAGCATACCTTTGAAGCCTTGAATATGCCCGGCCATACTTCAACTCATATCGGGGTCTATATCCCTCAAGAAAAGGTCTTTTTCGCCGGCGACAATTTTACCAATAAGGTCCAGCCTGTCCTGGCCAGCTCCCTGCCATTGGACTGGATCGAGTCTCTGAAAAAAATTGAAGCGATGGATGTGGATGTCGTGGTCCCTGGCCACGGCCGGGTAGGCGATAAAAAGGACGTCCGGGAATTCCGGCTTTTCATCGAGAAATGTCTGGATATGGTCAGCGAAGCTATACGCCAGGGGATGAGCAGAGAGGAAGCGGGTGCCAGGATTACCTTCGAGAGTCTGCATCCAGCCGTTCATCCTGGGGCCGACCAACAGCGCCTGAACGTCCTGCGGCTTTACGATGTTTTATCAAAGCAGACCCAATGACTAGAT
>JAGDMY010000057.1 GCA_017860765.1 Chloroflexota bacterium
TCCCACTCTTTATCGCAAATGGCCAGGGCGACCTGATTGGTCTCGATGTTGACCAGCACCACGGCCGTATGGTCGGTGATGACCTGGGCCAGGACCTGCCCGCTGCGGTCGCCATGGCCGGGCTGCCGGGTCTGGTACTGGAAGGTGAAAGCTGTCGAACGGAAAGCGCTGGTCCAGCCCGGATCGGACTTAATGAACTCAATGCTGCCCGGAATCCCGTCAAACTTGAAGGTGGAGCTGTTCTGGATAAATTCGGCGGCAGCCTGGCGGGCATTTTCCTCGCCGGCGGTCAACTGCTTATCCGTCAGCAAATCCCATGTCCCATCACACACGGCTGTGGTAACCTTGCCATCCTTTACCGTGACCACGGCCGTGTGGGCGGTGATGACCTGGGCCAGGACCTGCCCGCTCCGGTCGCCGTGGCCGGGATGGGTGGTCTGGAACTCGACGGCGAACTCCCACTCCGTGGGCTCAGCCGTACCCTGGGCAGAGCCGATGATTTTGCTGATCTTAAGGCTGCCCGGAACGCCATCAAATTTAAAGGTGGAGCTGTTCTGGATAACATTCAGGGCCAGGTCCTGATAGGGCACCTGGGTGGCACCGGGAGTTGGCGGAAGGGTGGATGTGGGAGGAGGAGTGGTTACAGGGATAGGGGTGGATGGGGGAGAGGTAATAGCTGGACTGGAAGCACAGCTCAGCCCGGTCAATATCAAAGCCAGGCCCAGGGTGCTCGCCAGCAGGATACTGATGATTTTATTCATTGTTTTAGCCTTTCTTGATGATTTATTTCGAGGGCATCGGCGGACCTTTGCGCACTGTCAGCCGATGGCCGTCTCTAATTAATATAACGCATCGGCAGCCTCAAAGTTACTGGCCGGAGAGGGAGTCTTTGCCTGGACGGAAGGACAGGCAGCAACAGGCCTGATGAGCCGATAAACGCTGCAGCCTGGTAAAAGTAGACCGCAACGAAGATGTGGACGAAACTGGAAGAAATACCGGGGAACGGGCTATATCCTGATCTTCACCACCCTCTCAATGCCGGCCAGGTCCGGCAGGATTTCCGGAATGGCCGCCGGGAAGGCCTTCCTCAGGCAATCACTGACTGCCCCACCCTGCCCCTGGCCGATCTCCAGCCAGGCCCCACCCCCGGGCCGGACCTTGCCCTCGATCTGGCGGCACAGCTGCGCGAGCCTCTCCAGGCCGCTTTCACCGCCGTCCAGCGCCAGCGCCGGTTCGTATCTCCCGGAGGGCATCTGTGCCAGGTCCACCCTGCGGACATAGGGAAGATTGGCGATAAGGATATCCACCGCTTCGGGGAGGGGCTCCAGCAGATCACCCTGCAGCAGGACCACCCGCCCGGCTACGTGGTGTTTGCGGCAGTTGATGTCAGCTACCTCGAGGGCAGCCGGGGAAATATCGGTGGCATAAATTTTGGCTTCCGGCAGGTAGGTGGCCAGGCTGATCGCGATAGCTCCGGAGCCGGTGCCGATGTCAGCTATCGTGCCGACCGGGTGGTCCAGCGCAAAATGAAGCGCCTCTTCCACGAGCAGTTCGCTCTCGGGGCGGGGGATCAGCACGCGGCTGTCCACATAAAATTCCAGGCCAAAAAACTCGCGGCACCCGATGATATAGGAGACCGGCTCACCCCGGGAACGGCGCTCGACCCACTGGCGGAAAATTTGCCCTTTGGAGGGTTCCAACTCTTCCTCCAGCTGAAGGAAGAGCTGGGCGCGGCCGATCTGGAGAACATATCTGAGGAGGACCTCGCTTTCGAAGGCGGCATCTTCCACGAATTGATAGAGTGAGAGCTGCTTGCGGGCCTGGCTTAAGGCCTGTCTCAGGGTCACGCCGGCTGCGTCTCCCCGCCGTAAGCGGATTGCGCCCGGTCAAAGGCTGTCAGGGATTCAATGATGTCGTCGATATTCCCCTCCAGAATGCCGGGCAAATTGTGAAAGTTTTGCCCGATCCGGTGGTCCGTAACCCGGTCCTGGGGAAAGTTGTAAGTCCTGATTTTTTCGGCGCGCTCGCCGCTGCCGACCTGCGACCGGCGCTCTTCGACGATTTCCTCTTCCTGCTTCCGGCGTTCGGCATCCAGAAGGCGGGAACGGAGCACCATCATGGCTTTCTGGCGGTTCCGCAGCTGGGAACGCTCATCCTGACAGACCACCACCGTGCCCGTAGGAATATGCGTCAGGCGTACCGCCGTGGCGACCTTATTGACATTCTGGCCGCCGGCCCCGCTGCTATGAAAGATGTCGACCCTCAATGTATCCGGTGCGATGTCAATATCAACCTCATCCGCCTCGGGTAAGACTGCTACCGTGGCGGTGGAGGTATGAATTCTTCCCGAGGCCTCCGTAACCGGCACCCGCTGAACGCGGTGCACGCCTCGCTCATATTTCAGGCGGCTGAACGCGCCTTTGCCCTTAAGCTCGAAGATGATTTCCTTGTACCCGCCGCCCGCACCTTCGCTGGCACTGAGCACTTCAACCGTCCAGCGTCTGGTCTGGGCATAGCGGGAATACATGCGGAAGAGATCGGCCGCAAATAAGGCCGCCTCATCGCCCCCCGTCCCCGCCCGGATTTCCATGATGACGTCTTTCTCATCGTTGGGATCTTTGGGGATGAGGTCTATTTTGAGTTCCTCCAGGAGGCGCTCTTTCTTCTCCTGAAGGTTCTTGATCTCCTCTTTGACCATCGCAGTCATCTCTTCGTCCAGGCCGTCGGAGAGCATGGCCTGCGTCTCTTCCAGTGATTTTGAGGCAGCCTTAAAGTCAATATACCTGGTGACCACGTCCTCCATGGCCGCCCTTTCTTTGGCCAGGGTTTGCAGCTGCTGCGGGTCTCCCAGCACCTCGGGGGAGGCCATCTGCTGCGTCAGGTCCTCGAAGCGTTTTTCTAATTTTTCCAGTTGTTCCATCATGATTTAATCACCGCTCTAATTATAAAGCTAAAATTGGCTCAAGGCAAAGAGGCCAGGCCTACTTGGCATTGACGAAAAAGGATAGACCAGTCCATACCGGCGAAAGCCGGTATCCAGGGGAACCGTAGGAAGGAGTCTGGATCCCGTGTCAAGCACGGGATGGACATAGGGTGGCTGGATTCCGTGTCAGGCACGGAATGGACCAAAAACGTTCGTCGTTGCGGGGTATCTTCTCTTCTCCGAAGCAAACTTAATACCCGTGACAACAGGTATTGCCCTTTTTCATAAGCAGCTGGAATTGTCAGTCTCTTTAGATTGCTTGTGGAGCTCTAAACCGGCGGCCAGACGCGGCTGCCCCGCCCAAGCCTGGTATAGCGGCTGATGGTCACGTGGTCGCCGATAACCGATCTCTCGGCAGAGACACCGTTATCCAGACAGCAGTCGTTGGCGACGATGCAGCCATTGAGATTAACCCGCTGCCCGACGCGGGTATTCTGCCAGGTGATGGAAGAATCTATCAGAGCATCTTCGGCAATAATATTCCCCGGGCCGATGACCACCGGGCCGAAGAGCTTAACGCCGCGGCTTATCGAGCAGCCATCGCCGATAACTGCCGGACCCACTATCAGGGTCTGCTGATGGATGCTGCAGCCCTGTCCGATCTTCACAACTTTGCCCTGCACCAGGGTATAACCCTTGACTTCTCCCCGCATCAGGTCGCGGTGCAGTTGAAGGTATTTCTCCGGAGTTCCGATATCTATCCAGTAAGCCACCGAGCGGTAGCCGTAGATCGGTTCACCTTCTTCCAGAAGCTGGGGGAAAAGCTGGCGCTCAAAGCTGTAATTGGTCTGCGGCGGCATTTTTTTCAGGACCTCTTTGTCCAGAATATAGGTCCCGGCATTGACATCATGGGTAGTTATTTGCTCCCAGCTGGGCTTTTCCATGAAGCGGGTGACCCTGCCATCAGAGGTAGTCTCAATCAGTCCATAGGCGGTGGGGTCGTCCACCGGGGTCAGAGCGATGGTGACTTTGGACCTTCTTTCCCGATGGAACTGAAGCATGGCAGTGATGTCCAGGTCGGTAAAAATATCCCCGTTTAAGACCAGAAAGGTCTCTCCCAGGAACTGTTCCGCGTTTTTTACAGCGCCGGCGGTCCCCATCGGGCTGGTTTCCACCACCAGCTTAATTTTGGTCCCGAAGCGGCCGCCGTCCTGGAAATAATCCGTCATGGGTTTTGAGAGGTGGCCCTGCGCCAGAATGATGTCGTTAATGCCATGTCCCGCCAGATAGCGGATGACGTGCTCCAGAAAGGGGGTGTTGAGCACGGGGACCATGGATTTGGCCATGTTGCAGGTGAGAGGGCGGAGGCGAGTACCCTCGCCACCCACGAGAATCAAAGCTTGCATGGAGTCACCGCTCCTTTTATTTTATGTTTTTATATTATAGAACAAAGGAGCGCCGAGGTACATAGCCGTTTCGCAGTGTTGATACAGGAGCCTGCCGGGTGTACAATCTATTCCATACTAAAAACCTGTTGGCCTCGCCGAATATTAAATTGGGGGTGAGAGTATGAAGGTTAAAGCCGCTGTTTTACGGAAGTACGGAGCGCCGATGGACATTGAGGAGCTGGAGTTGGCCGAACCGCGTGAGAAAGAAGTCCAGGTCAAGATGCTGGCCTGCGGAGTCTGCCACTCGGATATCTCTCTCTGGGAAGGCTACATCACCCAGGACATCCCCATGGTCCCCGGGCACGAGGCCTGCGCCAGGGTGGAAAAGGTAGGTCCGGGCGTCAGCAAGCTCAAGCCTGGCGACCGCGTTATCGGCTGCTGGATGGTGCCCTGCGGCTATTGTTTCCAGTGCCGGCGGGGCCGCCCCAACCTGTGCGAGACCAGCGCCAAATTCTTCCAGGAAGGGAACCTGTTAGACGGCACTTCACGCCTGACAGATAGGAATGGCAAAAGAGTGGGCATGGGCAGCTTCGTGACCGGCTTTGCCACCCATACCGTGATGCCGGAAATCGCCGCCATACGGGTGCCCGACCACATCCAGCTGCCCGAGGAGCAGCTTTGCCAGCTGGGATGCTCGGTGGCTACGGGATGGGGAAGCATCGTTAATGTGGCCAATGCCCGCGAAGGGAGTACGGTGGCGGTCTGGGGCTGCGGCGGCATCGGCTTGAATGCCATCCGGGTCGCCTCTCTGCGTAACTGCAGTCTGGTGATAGCCGTTGACCTGGAGTCCTCCAAGCGGAACATCGCCCTGGAGTTCGGGGCCACCCATTTTATCGATTCCAGCCAAAATGACCCCATTCCCATTATCAAAGATCTGACAGGCGGGGCGGGGCTGGACTTTGCGGTTGAAGCTACAGGGGACCCGGGCGCTCAGACCCAGTCCTGGTGGTCCATCAGGTCGGGAGGGTCCATCATCGCGGTCGGCATCAGCCCCATCCAGTCTACCACGGCCATACCCCTGTTCTATGCCCCCCTGCACGCCAAGGCTATCAGAGGGACCCTGTATGGCGAGACGCATCCCACCGAGGACCTGCCCAGCCTTATGGAAGTGATGAATTCCGGCCAGCTGAAGACGGATAAATTGGTTACCAGGCTGATCAGGCTGGAGGACCTGCCGGAGGCCCGCCAGGCCATTAAGGACCGCAAAGTAATCGGGCGCTGGGTCATCAAATACGACTAGGACGCGCTGCTAGAAGGCCTGGCCGTCCGAACTGACCAGAGGTCTGAACCTGGGGAGGGATATCTCCCCGGTCACATCTTCGAAAGTGACCTCTACGGGCATATCGATATGGATATCTTCCAGCTTGCAGCCAACGATGTTGGTCATAATAAGCGGGCCCTCTTCCAGCTCCACCCAGGCCACATTATAAGGCAAATACTTCTCCCATGAGGGATGATAAGCTACGTGGTACACGATAAAGGTGTAAACTTTCCCTTTGCCGCTGGCCCTGACCCAGCCCATCCGGGGGTTGTCACAGGCCAGGCAATGAGTGGGAGGGTTGTAATAAGCCCCGCAATTGGCGCACCTGTAGACCATCAGCTGATGCCGTTTAGCCCCTTCCCAGAATCCTTTCTCGGTTTCAGTTACCAGCGGCAGGGGTCTATCGTAGTGATTTAACATAACAGAATACTGTGAATTACCTCCTCAAAATACAGCAGGCCGCCCCGCTGCCCGCCGCCGGTTCCAGGGAACCCCCCGAGCCGGTTACCATACAAATCTCGGCGTTTTTGACCTGGCAGGCCCCGGACTCGCCCCTGAGCTGTCTGATTCCTTCAGTGAGGTTGGTAAACCCCTGCAGATAGCTCCAGGAAAGCTCCGTCCCCGAGGTGTTGGAAGGCCATTCCCCGTCCAGGCGGAGGTTGCCAGCTTCGACAAAGGCCCCGGCCTCCCCCTTTTTACAGATTCCATAAGACTCCAGGGAAGATAGCAAAAACATGGTGAAGGCATCATACATCATGGCCACATGGATATCTTTAAGGGTGACGCCGGCCATGCCGAAGGCCTTTTCCCCGGCTTTCTGGACTACAAATCCGTCCCAGTGGTATAAGGCGCGCGGCGACAGCGCCAGCTCGCTCACCGAGTGGTCCAGACCGTATCCCATGACATACACAGGGCTTTTTTTATAGTTTCTGGACCGCTCGCTCGAAGTTATGATCAGGGCCACCGCCCCGTCGTTGACCAGGCAGCAGTCCCGGGCGCGCATGGGTTCAACGATGTACCTCGAATTTAGATAGTCCTCCATGGTCAGTTTTTTGGCGTACATGACCGCTTCGGGACGCTGATTGGCATACTCGCGTAAAGTCACTGCCACGGAGCCGAGCTGCTGATCGGTCAGACCATACAGGTATTTGTATCTCCTGGCCATACCGGCGGCAATGGCCACCGGAGCGTAGAAGCCAAAAGCCCCCCAGGTTGAGCGGGGTATACCCGTCCCCTCCCCCACCAGGACACCCGCACTGGAGGCGCTGGACGAATAGACCAGAGCACAGGCCTGGCAAAGTCCAGCTTCCAGGACGCCGATAGCTGCAGCGACCGTGGATATCCCGGTAGTGCTGCCGGCCTGCAGTTCCCAGGCAAACTGGGCAGGAATGCCGGCGGCGATAAGGGGGGCCGTTCCCACCGGTCCACCTCCAAAGCCGGGCTGATAGATGTATCCGTCCAGCTCCTCTTTTTTCATCCCGGCGTCTTCCAGGGCCAACAGGAGGGCCTGAGCCGCCAGTTCGTTGACGCCAAGCTCAGGCACCCGACCTTGTTTGGTCAGCCCCACCCCGACAAAGGCATACTTGTCTTTGAGTGACAGCGGACACCTCTCCTTTTTTATCGGCTAAAATGACCGCCGAAGGGATTATTCCAGATAGTCTTTAAGTTTGCGGCTGCGGCTGGGATGGCGCAGCTTTCGCAGGGCCTTGGCTTCAATCTGGCGGATACGCTCGCGGGTAACATTAAACTCCTTGCCCACCTCCTCCAGGGTCCGGCTGCGGCCGTCTTCGAGGCCAAACCGCAGTTGCAGGACCCTTTGTTCACGCGGGGTGAGCGTATTGAGCACCTCTTCGATCTGCTCCTTGAGCAGCTGGCGGGAGGCCACGTCGGCGGGAGGCAAGGTATTCCGGTCTTCAATGAAGTCCCCCAGATGGCTATCTTCCTCGTCGCCGATGGGCGATTCCAATGATATAGGCAGCTGCGAGACTTTAATAATTTCCTCCACCTTTTCGGGGGCCATCTCCATTTCCTGGCCGATTTCCTTAGAGCTGGGCTGCTTGCCCTGTTCCTGAGCTAGCCTGCGGCTGACCCGCAGCAGCTTGTTGATAGTTTCCACCATGTGCACCGGTATGCGAATGGTGCGGGCCTGGTCCGCTATGGCGCGGGTGATGGCCTGGCGTATCCACCAGGTGGCATAGGTGCTGAACTTGTAGCCCTTGTGATGGTCAAATTTTTCAACCGCCCGGGTCAGGCCGATGTTGCCCTCCTG
>JAGDMY010000293.1 GCA_017860765.1 Chloroflexota bacterium
TCCAGAGGAACGGCCGCGGCGACCAGCTCATTCTGCTGGTAGTGGTGATACCGGACTCGCTCAACGACCGGCAGCGTCAGCTGTTGAAGGGACTCGAGGAGACCTTTACTCCGGAGAATATGCCGCCCAGAGAGAAATGGAAAGACTGGATGGATGGCATCAGGGACGTCTACGGCGAGTGAGGAAGGCAAACAGTTTCCATTTGCGGCCGGTCAGCTCATGATCTACCACAGCTCCCATCAGCTCCGCCGAGGCCTCTTTGGGACTCAGCCCCTCGTATAACACCCGATAAATCTTCTCTGTAATGGGCATTTCCAGGCCCAATCCATGTGCCAGTTCCCAGGCGACCCTGACGGTGCTTACCCCTTCGGCTACACCGTCCATGGAAGCGGCAATTTCCTCCACCTTGCGCCCTTTGGCAAGCTCCACTCCCATAAAATGATTGCGGCTCAGGGTGCTGGAGCAGGTAGCAATTAAATCTCCCAGCCCGGCCAGGCCTGAGAAGGTCAGCGGATTGGCCCCCAGGGCTACTCCCAGCGCGGAGACTTCAGTCAGACCCCGGGTCATAAAGGCGGCCTTGGCGTTATCCCCGTAGCCCAGTCCGTCGGCCATTCCCGCCCCTAGAGCAATTATGTTTTTCAGGGCGCCCCCCAGCTCCACCCCTATCACATCGGTATGCGTGAAAACGCACAGGTTAGGAGTAGTTAAAAGCCGCTGCATCGTCCGGGCGACTTCTCCATCTTCAGCCGCCGCAATGGTAGCGGCCGGTAGGCCCATCAGGACTTCACGCGCCAGGTTGGGACCGGATAAGACACAGATATTAGAATGCAGGCGCTTTTCTATCTCTTCGGCGATCACCTGAGACATCCGCCGTTTGGTGGCAATTTCCAGTCCCTTGGCAGCGCTGGCCACCAGCATGGACCTTGTGATATGTTTGCTGATATTTTGAACATTTTGCCGCATGGTCTGGGAAGGAACAGCCAGAATCACGGCTTTGGAGTCCGCCAGCGCCTCATGCGGGTCGGCGGTTGCGCTCAGATTGGGAGATACCTCAATGATCGGAAAGCCGCTGGAATTAAATCCAGTACTCTTGAGATCAACGGCTTCTTTTTCCGTCCTTGTCAGGAGGGCTACCTTCAAACCTTTCTGTGCCAGAATTATGCCCAGGGTGATTCCCCAGGAGGTAGTCCCGACAAGGGAAACTTTTGGCATGCTTTAGACCCCTGACCCGGGGGTCGAAGGGGTATCTCTGTTTTCAGCCTTCTGGCCGATTTTCCGCTCGGTGCCAGACACCAGCCGGTTGATGTTATCGCGATGCATCACGATGATCACCAGTGAGCCGACCAGAGCGTAGCCCAGATATTCCAGAGGGAACCTGTAGATAATAGTCATCGGGACCAGAATGATATAAGCAGCAACTACACCGAGGATAGATCCGAAGGAAGCATAGCGGGTTATGCCGACGCTAACCATAAGCACTTCACCACCAATTAAAGCAGCTGGAGGACAAAGTGCGACCAGTCCGCCGAAGAAGGTGGCCACTCCCCGGCCGCCTTTGAACCTGAGAAACAGCGACCAATTATGGCCTGCCACCGCAGCCAGGGCTGCTACCACCTGGGCTACCAGGTTGCCTATGCCGAAGCTGCCTAACACCAGTAAATCATTCCCGAAGATCAACCCGGCCAGCATCACCGTGACCGTGCCCTTCAAAAGGTCCCCAATCGCCACCATAGCTGCGGCCTTGGCTCCCGCCGTCCTCAGCACATTTGTGGCCCCTGTTTTACCACTGCCGAACTGGCGAACATCCTTCTTGGCCTGAAACCGGCTGACCAGCAGCCCGACCGGAATCGAACCCAGAAAATATCCCAGCATTATTATTAAAATAAATTTGGCGACTATCACGGACTACCCCCTTGCCTTGAAAACCAGCCGAATCGGTGTCCCTCTAAAACCATAGACTTCGCGCAATTTGTTCTCCAAAAAACGTTCGTAAGAAAAATGTATTATTGAGGAATCATTTACCAGAAAGCGGAAAGTGGGAGGCTTTATGCCGCTTTGACCGGCCGAATAAACCGCGAGCACTTTCTTTCCCTTGCGGGGCAGGTTGTGACTGGCCACTGCCTCTTTTATCAGGTCGTTGACCCGGGCATCCGGAATCCGCAGAGACCTCTCCTGCTGCACCTGGAAGACTAAGGGCATGATCTTATTTACTCCCTGTCCTGATTTAGCCGAAATATACAATATCGGTGCAAAAGATGCAAATTTCAAACGGCTTTGAACATATTCATTATAGACCGATTTATTTTTATTCTCAGCCAGGTCCCATTTATTGACTAATATCGCCATCCCCTTCCCGGCTTTTTCAACATAACCGGCGATATGGGTATCCTGGGCTGTAACCGGCTCCGTGGCATCCATCACCAGCAAAGCGATGTCAGCCCGGTCTATAGCACGCATGGCGCGGAGGACGCTATACCATTCTATTCCCTTCTCAACCCGCCCGCGCCGCCTGATTCCGGCTGTATCAATAAGTATCACATTTTGTCCATTAAAGTCAAGTGCCACGTCTATAGCATCGCGGGTGGTCCCTGGCTTATCGCCTACAATACTGCGCTCTTCACCGAGAAGTCTGTTCAAGAGCAGCGACTTGCCGACGTGTGGCCGGCCTACAATAGCCACTCCTAGGCCTGCCCCTTTGACCTCTGCCGCGGGCAGGCGGGAAGGCAACAGGCCGACGAGTCTGTCCAGCAGTTCAGCCACACCGCGGCCATGATAACCGCTGATCGCCGC
>JAGDMY010000294.1 GCA_017860765.1 Chloroflexota bacterium
CTGATGATTTTGGACCTGGATGAAGAATTGCCGGAGGAAGCCAGGCAGAAGATCCTGGCCATCCCGGATGTCTATACTGCTAAAGGCATCAAATTCTAATTCCTACCACTTATAAAAGACCAGCCCCGCCGGCGACTTGGGATAGAAGTAGGTCGACTTGCGGGGCATCCTGTCGCCGGTGTCCGCGATGGCTTTATCAACTCGGGCTTGACCGGGTTCAGGATAAATACCAGCTGGTACTGCTGGTCCCTGACGCGGTTGACCGCGTCCAGCCTATCGTGGCTATAGGCCAGGGTCATTTCTATTTCTTCCCTGTCCTTATCGAAGGCCAGCAGTTTTTCCAGGATGATGTGGTCCACCAGGCTGACATCCAGCTTCTTATACAAGTCACTGTGGAAAGCCGGCATTAACCGGTTGGCCATGTTACCATCGCGGAGACTCAGTAACAGGAGCTTTCCGGCTTCCAGTCCGACCACCGCCAGCCTGACCTGCTGCATTTCCGATCCCATGCCGGTTAAGGAAGCATCTACCTTCTGCCAGACGTCCGGCGCACTGAGAGAGAGCTCCTCAATGTCGAAGAACGCCTTCAACTGCGATTTCAATCCGCTTAAGACCGGCCGGGATATCCCCCTGACCAGACGGTGCGGCGGCATAATAATCAGTCCGGGATCGCTAAATTCGACCAGGCTCATCATGACATAATTGAAACCCTCTTCACCGGTGACCGAGGCCGCCTGGGCCGCCCGCTCCCGCTGATATGTCAGGGCGCTATCATAGCGGTGATGCCCGTCAGCGATATACAAGGGTTGTTCAGATATCACCTGCTGCACCTGCCGGATCGATTGAGGTTCGTTAATTGCCCACATTTGCTGCCGGTCGCCGGATGAATCGGTGAAATCCACCTCGGGCGGTCTTTGCTCCTGATCTGCTGCCAGGAAAGCTATCTTTTCCCCGGAGTCCTCATACATGGCCAGGACAGGGCTGGTGTTAGCCTGACAGGCATAGAGCATGCTCAACCGGTCGCTCTTGGCTTTGGGGATTATGTTTTCATGCGGCCGGACGACCTTCTTGTCCCAATCTTCCAATCTAACGCAGGCCAGGATATTGCGGCGCCGATATGGCTTGCCCTGGCAGGTAAAATGGTTCTCATGAAGATATAAACCGGGAAGGGCATCCATTTTCAAAATCCCCCCTTCCAGCCACTCTGCGATATACCCCGCCGCGCGTGTATAGCGGTTATCGCGGGCATCGTCCTGTGGCAGTTCACGGTTGTATTCTATGCGGACAAAATTATAGGCGCTGCGCTTATAAAGCTCATCCTGCTGCCCGGCAGCGATGATATCGTAAGGCGGACAAATTACCGCTGCCAGATCCGGGATTAGCTGCCGGTTATAGCGTACACCGTGAAAGGGACGGACCTCTGCCATATCTAGCCATCCTGAGGCAATTCTCTTGACATTAAGTTTACTTTATGCGGGAAGGTCTCCGCAAGCAGCAAATACTCTTTGATTGGACTCATAATTAACTCTGCACTCCAGCCGCTTTTAGCGTTATTCCCCCCCAGGCAGGAATCCCGAAAATTGCTTTTAATCCTTGAATAAAAAACGGGTTCCGCCTAAACTATTATCAACGTGACTAAGAGAATAACCTGCTCCGAAATTCTCGCCCATCTGCAATCTCTGGCTAAACCGGAAAACGTCGCCGGTATGGCCAGGTACGGGATAAACCCCGACCATACTTACGGCGTTTCTATGCCAATCCTGAGACAGCTTGCCAGGGAAATCGGAAAGGACCATCGCCTATGTCTGCGACCAGTGTTGCAGCAACCTTTTCACCCGCACACGCCTGGCCTATCGCAAGGCGATGGAATGGAGCACCAGCCAAAAAGAGTTTACCAAGAGGGCCGGATTTGTCTTGATGGCAACACTGGCGGTTAAAGATAAAAAGGGCTCTGATGGACAATTCGAACCCTTTTTCGCCAATATCAAAATGGGGGCCACGGATGGCCGCAATTTTGTCAGGAAGGCGGTCAACTGGGCTTTGCGGCAGATCGGGAAGCGCAGTCCGGACCTGAACCGGAAAGCCAGGGAGACCGCGCAGCAAATCCGCCTGATTGACTCCGCCAGCGCTCGCTGGATTGCCGCAGATGCCCTCAGGGAACTGAGCGGCCCTGCCGTGCAAAAGAAATTGAAAGGTAAGGCCTAGTGGAGAAATAGATGCCGGAGCCGAGATACCGCCAGACCGAAGCTATTATTATCCGGAAGATAAAGCTGGGTGAAGCCGATAGGATCTTGACCCTCTTTACACCGGAATATGGCAAAATCGAAGCCGTCGCTAAAGGCGTTCGCCGCCCCAAGAGCAAGATGGCGGGCCACCTGGAATTGCTGACTTACAGCCAGATCAGACTGGCTCACGGCCGGAACCTGGATACTATTATCGGCAGCCAGACCATAGACAGCTTTATGTCCTTAAAAAATGATCTCTGGCTGACCTCTTACGGCCTTTACGCTGCTGAACTGGTCAACCAGTTCAGCGCCGAACACCAGTCCAACCCGCCGCTATTCCGGCTGCTGCTGGAAACTTTGCGCAGATTATCTCAGGCTGACAATCAGGGCCTGGTTCTGCGCTATTTCGAACTTCGTCTACTGGAGCTGGCAGGGTACCGGCCACAGCTTCAGGAATGTGTGGCCTGTCGGGTAGAGCTGAAACCGGAGGTAAATGCGTTTTGCTCCAGCGCCGGGGGTATCCTTTGCCCCGAGTGCCGGTCCGAACATCCGACCAGCTTCCCGATATCCGTCGATGCCTTGAAAGTGCTGAGGCTATTTCAAAGGAGCGATTTTGAGTCTGCCGAGCGTTTAAAAATCAGTCCGGAGCTATCAGGTGAATTACAGGCCGCGCTGGCCAACTATATCCATTTCCTGCTGGAGCGCGAGGTCAAGTCCGCCACCTGGCTGGATGCCTTCCGCGCGCAGCTCGGACCGGCAGCCCGCACCTAGCTTTGAGTGAGGTTGCGAAGATGATAGAGTCAAGCCAGGATCTCTTAGGAAGAGTAGCCGTGGTCACGGGTTCCGCGCAGGGAATCGGCAAAGCCATCGTCCTCAAACTGGCAAGCTGCGGAGCGCGGGTGGCCATTAACGATCTGCCGGAGACCACGCGGGCTCAAGTCGTGGCGGAGGAAATCCAGAAGCATGGGGGAGAAGCCATGCTAGCCCTGGCCGACGTATCTGATAGCCAGGCAGTGGAGGCCGCTATCAGATCAGTGGCCAGAAAATGGGGCCGGATCGATATCCTGGTCAATAATGTGGGAATCCATCAGGACAGCTTCGTACTTAATATGCCAGACGCAGCCTGGCAGAAGGTTATTGAGACCAATCTGGCGGGAGTTTTTTACTGCTCCCGGCAAGTGCTGGGCTACATGCTGGAGCAGCGCTATGGGCGAATCATCAATATCAGCTCGGTGGCCGGCATCATCGGCAACGTCAGGAGGGCCAACTATTCGGCTTCGAAGGGCGGGATTATTGCCTTTACTAAAAGCCTGGCCCAGGAGGTGGGTTCGCGGAACATCACCGTTAACGCCATTGCCCCGGGCTTAATAACTACTGAACCCACGGCGTTCCTTCCTCAAGAGGAAAAAAACGCTATTATGGCCGGTCTGGCTATTAAGCGTTTCGGGACCCCGGAGGATATCGCCGAGATGGTGGCTTTCCTGGCCGGCCCAGGTGCCGGATATATCACATCTCAGGTTATCCGCATCGACGGCGGTTTCGCTTAATTTCAATTTATTTCCCGGGCAGTCCGGCAATATGTAAAAGTGTGGCCATGGCAGCAGGGGCCTGGATCGTTTAGAAAATGCGAGGACAGCAAGTTGCAGACTGAACGCAGAATTATTTTAGCCTCCTCCTCCCCGCGACGCCGGGAGCTTCTGGAAAAAATCGGGGTGCCTTTCGAGGTGGACCCCAGCGACTATCCCGAAGAGCAGCACCTCGACCTTTCATCAGGGAGCCGGGTGAGTCCGCAGGAGATCGTTAAAGCCGTCTCCCTGGGAAAAGCCCAGGCCGTGGCCCAGAAATATCCCAACGCTATTATCATTGCGGCCGATACCATCGGCGTTTTAAGAGATGCCATTATCGGGAAACCGCAGACCCCCGGGGAAGCGCGGAAAATGCTGCGCTCCCTGAGCGGCAAATCTCACCGGGTGATCACGGGCCTTACCCTTATAGACACCCGCTCACACAAAATAGCGCTGCGTCTCGTTGAAACGAGGGTCTATTTTAAACCCCTTAGCCCCCGCGAAATAGCCAATTACGTAAAAACGGGCGAGCCGCTGGATAAGGCTGGCGCTTATGCTATTCAGGGCCTTGGTTCTGTCATGGTGGAGAAAATCAACGGCGATTACTATAATGTCATGGGACTTCCC
>JAGDMY010000058.1 GCA_017860765.1 Chloroflexota bacterium
CTATGCCGGATACTGGGTTGTGAAGAATTTATCCCCTTCCAAAACGATAGCCGGAAAGCAGTCGAGATCAAGAGCTACCTGGCGAAAAAATTCCTTACCAGGAGCCAGGAGGAATGGTTTGAGTTGCTTTCCCGGGCCGACGTTCCGGTGGGAAAGGTCCTTTCACTGGATGAGGTAGCGGATGATCCCCAGGTAAAGCACCGCCGTATGGTGATTGAGGTAGATGCCGGAGGAGAGGGAAAGGTCAAGCAGGGTGGAATCGCCATCAAGCTTTCCGAGACGCCTGGCAGAGTGAGAAACATCGGTGCTGTCCATCCGGGAGAAAATACCAGCCAGATCCTTGCCGAGCTCGGATATAGCCAGGAGGAGATACAGAACCTGAAAAGGGAAAACTGTGTCGCTTAGTGCCGTAAGGGGGAGATCGAGGGTACCCCGATAAGTTAATATTAATAGTAATTAACCGATTAAAGATATCGTTCAAATATAGAAAGGAGAAACATTTATGGTAGACCAGGTAGCAAATCAGACCCCCGCTAAGAAGAAACAGGTCCCGGTGCAAACAGGATTATTCTATCAGCCGCAGTCGGCCGCGGAGAAACCTTATCTCATCGGCGCCAGGTGCAGGCAGTGCGGATATATCAGCTTTCCCAAAGTCCTGATCTGTCCCCGCTGCATGAAGAAAGATACCATGGAAGAAACGCATTTCGGGGCCAAGGGCAAAATAGATACCTTCAGCACCTGCAACGCAGCCCTGCCGGGTTTTCCGGCACCCACTATCCAGGCCTATATTAATCTTGACGAAGGGGCCAGGATCTGGTCTCAGATTACCGGTACCGACATGACCGGTAAAGACCTGAAGATCGGGATGGACGTGGAGCTGGTAATAGACAAACTGCGCGAAGAGCGTGATGGCACTGAAATAGTAAGCTATAAATACAGGCCCACCGGTAAATAAGGAAAGGATAAAAAGATGAGAGACGTAGTAATAATTGGTGTAGGTATGACCCGTTTTGGCAAATTTCTGGAAAGGAGTCTGCATGATTTAGCCAGTGAGGCAGTCTGGAATGCCGTCGGCGATGCCAATATCCCTCCGCGGGATATTCAGATCGCCTATGTGGCCAACTCGCTGGCGCCTCAATTGACGGAGACGAAAGGCATAGTTGGAGAGCAGGTCCTGGCCGCCGCCGGATTCTATGCACTGCCCATAATCAATGTTGAGAATGCCTGCAGCAGCGGTTCAACAGCCTTAAGGAGCGCCTGCCTGGAGGTCGCTTCCGGCAATTTTGATGTCGCCCTGGCACTGGGCGTCGAGAAGCTATTCTGCGACGATACCGCCAAATCAGCTGCCGCTATGTCCTCCGGGACGCCTTACGCCAAGTTTGGCTTTATGTTCCCGGCCCTCTATTCTATGCAATTGAGGAGGTGGATGGGAAAATACAACGTCACCCAGACCCATTTTGCCAAGGTGGCCGTGAAGAACTCCAAAAATGGCGCGTTGAATCCCTATGCCCAGTTTAGAAAGCCCCTTACTATCGATGAGGTCTTAAACTCGCGAGTGATTGCCTACCCGCTGACATTATATATGTGCTCCACTATGGGCGACGGGGCAGCCGCCGCCATCGTTTGCAGCCGCAAAGTAGCCCGCAAGTACACTTCCAAGCCTCTGATCGAGGTAGCCGCCTGTGAACTGGTCTCCGGCACCCCCTGGTATCCGGATAAACCTCATATTCCCCTGGAGAGCCGGGCCTCCAAACTGGCCTTCCAGAAAGCCGGGATCGGACCTGAGGAAGTCAATGTAGCCGAGGTCCATGATGGCATGGCCCCGGCAGAAATGCTGATTTACGAAGAGCTGGGACTGTGCAAAGAAGGCGAAGCCGGTCGCTGGGTAGACGAAGGTGTCACGGAGATTACAGGCAAGCTCCCTGTAAATCCCAGCGGCGGACTGGCTGCCAAAGGGCATCCGGTGGCCGCCACCGGCCTGGCCCAACTGGCCGAGATAGTCTGGCAGCTGAGGGGCGAAGCCGGGCCCCGGCAGGTGAAAAACCCCAAAATTGGCATCACCGAAAACGCGGGGGGCTGGGTGATTGATGACAACGCCGCCTGTGCCATAACGGTACTGAAAAGGTAAAGGAGATACACATGGAGATAAAAAATGTCGGGGTGGTGGGGTGTGGAATAATGGGGGCTGGAATTGCCCAGACCTGTTCTCAATATAAATACAATGTGGTAGTATCCGAGGTGAACGCCGACCTGTTGAGTAAGGGTATCAAATCTATTGACTCCATATTGAGCAGCCGGGTTGCCAAGGGCAAAATGGCCCAGGCGGAAAAAGACGGCATCCTGGGGCGCATCAAAGGCACCACCGACATGCGCGATTTTTCTCAATGTGATTTTGTGATAGAAGCGGCCGTAGAAGACCTGAATATTAAGAAAGGCATATTTGCCCAGCTTGATAAAACTTGCCCTCCCCACGCTATCCTGGCTTCAAATACCTCAGTGTTGTCAGTCACCGATATGGCGGCGGCCACTAACCGGAAGGATAAAGTGCTGGGGATGCATTTTTCCAATCCGGTCCCGGTAATGAGAATCATGGAGATGATCAAGACCATCGGCACCAGTGAAGAGACCATTGCCACTGCTAAAAGCTTCAGCGAGTCCATAGGAAAGACTGTAGTCATCACCAAAGACCTGCCCGGGTTTATTTCAAATCGCATCTCCACTTCCTTTCTTCTCAACGGTATACGGCTGGTAGAAGCCGGCATTGCCACAGCTGAAGATATTGATACCGTGTTTAAATTGGGGGCCGGACATCCGATGGGGCCGCTCGAGACGCTGGACCTGATTGGCATAGATACCGTTTTAAAAGGGGCTACCGCGTTATATGATGAGTTGAGGGACCCGCAGTACCTGCCACCTCAACTGATGAAGAAAATGGTGGCAATGGGATGGCTGGGGAGGAAGACCGGGAAGGGGTTTTATACTTACCCGAAATAAGGCGAGCACACGCTAAAACCTTAATCCGGCGGCCGGTTTCCGGTGCGCGACGTGGTTTTTCGGGCCTAGCTGGATTTGCCCGGCGATTCTCTCAGGAAAGGCGGCTCGTAATCGATTCCCAGTAAACCGCGCGACTTATCCAGCAGGTGGGTCAACAGGGAAAATAACTTTTGCCGGTCCTCATTTGAGAGCGTTGAGAATATCATATCGATCGATACCCGGGTAAGCTTGCTGTATTTATCTTTCCCCTTTTTAGTCATGAGGACGGTGAAAGTCCTTTCACCCGAGTATTTAACCTTCTTAAGCAGTCCTTCCTTGATCATCCTGTTTATCAGGGAGGACACCGAATGATGCTGCCGCATCGTATAATCTGAAAATCGGCTCTGGGGCACAGCCCCTCCGTGACTTTGGAGGACGTGCAGGATTTGAGCCTTTTCAGGAGTTAGTCCGAACTGGGCGATTTCCAGAAACCGGGACCTGGAGATGGCAAAGTGGGCACTATCCAATATTACCCACAGGTCAAAAATAGAAGGAACATTCTCGACTTTGGTTCTTCTTTTCATATTCTGGCTCAGACTCCTTAGCATAATAAAGAGCAACCCCGGAAACCCGCGTTATTCGCCACATCAATATGTCCTGTGGATGTCATATATGACGTCGACGTGTTTAGTATCTTACACCGTATTCCCTTCTTTTGTCAATATGTAAAATAGGCGACAATCAGGGAAATATTGACAGCCCTGCCGGCGTGGAATATCATGGTTGACATCCATTGCTTTAGACCAGCTTAACCGGTGTGCGGCGAATATAAAACAAAGAGGAGGTTCAAGAATGGCTGCCAAAAAATACGGGAAATATATCGTGCAGAGCCCGGTCGAGAAGGGCGAGTTTGGTCAGGAGATGAGGTTCATTGGTGAAAGTGTCTATAATTCCAATTTCTCCCTGGTTCTGATAAAAATTACGGAGCCCGTTCTGATGGAGAAAACGCCCCACTATCACGATTTTGACATGTACCTCTATTTCCTCTCCTATGATCCCCAAAACATGGAAGACCTGGGGGCCGAGATTGAGATAGGTCTGGGCAAGGAAGGGGAACGACACCTTATTACTGCGCCGGCCAGTGTTTATGTCCCCAAAGGCATGATCCATTGTCCGCTGCATTTCAAAAAAGTCAGCAAGCCCATTCTCTTCGTCCATCCCATGCTGGCCCCTAAATACACCAAAATTGAAGTCTAAGACTGGAAAAACAGGCAAAAACCAGTTTAAAGTTGTGGTAAGCCCGGGATAGATGGCCCTTTAAGATTGGCATAAGGAGTGTAGAATGCTCAAAAAGGTGGACCATGTCACTCTGGTGGTGAAAGACCTGAACGAGACATTGAAGTCATATCAAAAGATATTTAGTTTGACTCCGCAGGCAGGAAGCGGCTTTATTCGAGATTTCCCCGACTGCAAGCTGGCCATGCTCGACACCCCGGATGGCGCCCGCATCGAGTTCATGGAGCCGAAACCAGGAATCGCTAATCATTTTACCAGGTTTTTAGATGAACACGGAGAGGGCGTGTGCGGAATTTGCTTCTACCTGGATGATTTTGAGGCTGAGGTCCGGGCTTTAAAGCTGAAAGGGGTCCCTGTTGAAGAAGAACAACAGGCGCTCTTGTTTCCGGATAAACCCTTCAGGATCGCCTGGGTGCCGCCCGAAGATGGCCATGGAGTCTGGTTGGAACTCGTAGATGTCAAAGCCCTCCCCGATTTTGAGCTGTAAAGGAGGCTTTGGCCTGCTTAACGGGTCACGATTCGGTCCACATAGATGCCAGGGGTAACCACAACCTCGGGGTCGATCTCCCCTGGCTTCACTATCTCGCCCACTTCCGCGATAGTGATTCTGGCTGCTCCCGCCATGGTGGCATTAAAAGAGCGGGAGGTGCCCCGGTAAACCAGATTGCCAAAGGGGTCGGCTTTATGGGCCCATATCAGGCCAAAGTCCGCCCTGAGGGCATACTCCAGCAGATACCTCTGGCCTTCAAAGACTTTGATTTCTTTGCCTTTTTCGGCATAAGTGCCGGCACCGACAGGCGTATAAAAAGCCAGGATACCCGCTCTGGCCGCCCGGATCCTTTCTGCTAAAGTCCCCTGGGGCACCATTTCAATTTCAATATTTTGCCCTTCCTGAAACGCCTTAACGATAGGGAAAGGTTCCGGCATTTTAGCAATAGCAAAAGCTGGCAGAGACACTATGAGCTTACGGACCTGTCCGTTGCGGACCAGGGCTGACCCATCGGTATAAGAGTCTGGCACTCTCATGGTCCGGGCAGTAGCCCGGTGAAATTGGACCCCCAGTATCGGCGCATTGCCGATTAGAGTAAGGTCCTTTACGGGCTTCTGGGACAAGGCTCTTAATAAAGCAGAGGCGGTGCCTCCCACCTGGCCGAAACCGCCGCAAAAGACCGCGGCGCCATCGAAGATATCCTTGAGAGCTTCGCTGGCACTGGCAAACACTTTATTCACAGACGGTCAACCTCCCAGCTCCTGATTGGCACGAGGTTAGATAATTTGAAACTACTTTTAGTGCATCGGCTGGGTCAGCTCTATGAAGACTCCCTGGGTGGACTCAGGTTCCAGAAAAGCCACCGGGCCGGCTACGCCCCTGCGGGGTTCTCTATCTCGGAGGGTGATACCTTTTTGTTCAATCGATTTCATCTCAGACACCAGATCATCCACCGCCAGGGCGATATGGTGAATCCCCTGCCCGTGTGCGTCGATAAATTCCTGGATATCGCATTCCGGGCCTGTAGCAGAGAGCAGCTCAATCTCGACGTCTTCTCCGAGCTTAAAAATCGCCACCCTGGCCTGTTTTTCAGGGATGTCTTTGGTGAAGAGAGGCCCCGACCCAAGGAGTTTTCTGTATAGAGCAATCCCTTCCTCAAGATTACTTACCGCAATTCCCAGATGATGTAATTTCTTAATCATGGCTGCTCCTTTATAAAATCTATTTGAGATACGAAGGGAACCCCCTGCCCGCAAGGCACGGATCAGGGTGTTCATTTAAATAACGTATGACCCGGGTCAAATAATTTAAGTACCGCCATAATAATGGAAAAAGCAAACCATTGTCAACAGGGCGAGGTTTGCAAATGTGCTTTCATTACTGGTAAAATGGTTTATTAGTCGTGTAAGATATCTTTTTGAATACCTATCATAATCCGGTTTTCTAATTTGCTTCCTGGCAGCCCTCTTCACCTTTGCTGAAGGATTATGTGCGGCGGTATTGGGAGGATGAAGTGGAGACCAAAATCCTGGAGGCCCACCGGTTAGTCCAGTCTATCTGCGATAACGTCGAGAAGGTAATCATCGGAAAGCGTCCGGCAATTGAGCTGGCGCTTATTGCTTTTTTAAGCCAGGGCCACCTGCTTATTGAAGACTCGCCGGGAGTTGGCAAGACCATGTTTGCCCGCAGCCTGGCCAAGTCCTTTGGCACCCGCTTCAAGAGAATTCAGTTTACTCCTGACCTGCTGCCCAGCGATATCACCGGCGTCTCTATTTATAATCAGAAGACCGGCTCTTTCGAGTTCCATCCAGGGCCTATCCTGGCCAATATTGTGCTCGCGGATGAAATCAATCGGGCCACTCCCAAAACTCAATCAGCACTGCTGGAGTGCATGGAGGAACATCAGATCACGGTAGACGGGACCACTTACGATATGCCCCGTCCTTTCCATATTATCGCCACCCTGAATCCTCTTGAATACGAGGGCACATTTCCTTTACCAGAAACACAGCTCGACAGGTTTCTGATACGCTTGGACCTGGGTTACCCATCTGTCTCAGAAGAAATCACCATTATGGAAAAACAGCAATTCAAACATCCCATTGAGGAACTGGGACAGGTCGCCAGGGACTCAGACCTGACCCTGGTCCAGGAGGCAGTGAAGACCATACGCGTTGAACGCCTGGTAAAGCAATATATCGCTACAGTAGTTGAAGCCACCCGCCGTCATCCGGCGATTCATCTGGGCGCCTCACCCAGAGGATCTCTGGCCTTATTCCGGACCTCTCAAGCCCGCGCCCTGATCAAGGGGCGCGATTATGTCTTGCCGGATGATGTTAAAGCCCTGGCTGAGCCGGTGCTTTCCCACCGCCTGGTGGTCAATCTAAGTTCTAACGGGTATGATGGGAAAGGCCGGGCCTTAATCGCTGAGATCCTGGGGAAAGTACCGGTCCCGGGCACCATACCCGGTAGACGGTCATAGCCATTTTCCACTCCGGCTCTGTATCTACCTTTTCATTAAAATATTTGCAGCGGGAGTTATCGTATAAAGATATTGCGGATAGCCTTATTAATAACAGTGCCGCTCGCTATTCTGGCTATCGCCCTGGGTGGCACACATATCCTGTTGGAACGGCTTTTCATCCTGATAGGATGCTTGATGCTGTTCTGCCTGATCTTTGCCCTCCTGGGATTATGGGGGTTGAAAGGGCATCTGAAAAATCCGGGCTCGCATCAGCAGGCAGGCCAACCTTTTGAAGTCGAGGCTGTTACGGAAAACCGCAGCTTCCTGCCCAAAACCTTCGTCAGACTGGCTATCAAAACCAAATTAAAGGGGGCTGATAATATTCTGATCAATCTGCCTTTAAAACGCCCCTGCCGCTGGCAGCAGCACCTCCTGTTTCCCCGCCGGGGATATTACAAACTGGGTCCGCTGCTAGCCGAGGTTACCGACCCGTTTGGACTATTCCGCTTACACCGGACGTTGGACCGGGGGAAGGAAATCCTGATATACCCCGCTACAGTTGAACTACCCCTC
>JAGDMY010000059.1 GCA_017860765.1 Chloroflexota bacterium
GTCCAGGGCTTGTCAAAAAATGAACTCAATCGGGCCACCAGACTCCGGCCTCCCCTCCCCCAGCTGAAAAGGAATGGAATGGCGACCAGAGATATAATGAAAAGGTTCTTCAGGAACCACAGGTGAAACCAGTTCATCTCCGGCAGGCTTTGCAAGTATAAACCGTATATCTGAAAGAGGTTGTATCCCTCCAGTACCGTTCCGCGAAAGATGGCCTGGAAATAAGCCTGCGGCACCACAATCACCAGCATGCCGAAGACGAGCGGAATAAATAGGCGCAAGGCCCTTTCCAGGGCGTATTGCCCGGGACTCCTGGCTTTCAGGGCCAGGAACGTTCCAGCTCCGGCAACCAGGAAGAACAGAGGCATAATAAACTGGCTGATTGTCCCCACAGCAAAAGTGGCGGCCAGGTTGGTGGTGGCATTTTTAACGTGCCAGTCAGCCACCCCATCGAAGAACCTGGCATTATGAAATAAAAAAATGCAGAACATCGCCAGGACGCGAATCCAGTCCAGATAGTATAGTCTGCCGGGCGCTCCGGTGGCGTTTTTCATGGCTGGCCTCCTGGTGGACTGCGGCCTGGAATTTTCACGCTGATTCGTAATTTTAATCTTTCACCCCTGATAAATCAATAGACCTGGCCTGCCGCTCACGTCAGCCTGAAAGAGTCCTGACCCATCCTCCTGGCTGATGATTTATGCCTGAGGAATGGCTATAATACATAAGGACCTTTTAATCCTCAGGGGCATTATGCCAAACGATATTGATATCGCTGTTATCGGCGCAGGGATCGTCGGTCTGGCGGTCGCTTCCCGGGCAGCACGCCAGGACCGGGAAGTATATGTTCTGGAAAAGAACGAGTCTTTCGGACGCGAGGCCAGCAGCCGCAATAGCGGCACCATCCATTCCAGCGTTCTCAGCCCTCAGGGTTCTTTGAATGCGCGGCTTTGCCTGGAAGGGCGGCACCTCATTTACGAGATTTGCCGCAAATATGCCGTGGATTGCCTGAAGTGTGGAAAGCTACTGGTGGCCAATGACGACCTCGAGATTGCCGGTCTGGAATCTGTTTATAAGCGCCGGGATGAGGGCATTCAGATGCAGTGGCTCTCCCGGAGTGATTTGCAGAAGCTGGAGCCTGAAGTCCAGGGAAAATTCGGCATCCTGCTGCCCGAGTCCGGAGTAGTCGATCTTTATGGCCTGATGCGCTGCTACCTCGGGCTGGCCCGCGAAAAAGGCGCCCACCTGGTCTGTCAGTCAGAGGTCGTCGGCCTTGAAAAAAGGGCTGATGGCTACCGCATTACTGCGCGGGATTCTGCGGGTTTATCGAGCTTTCAGGCCCGGACCGTCATCAACTGCGCCGGCCTGCAGAGCGACAAGATCGCCGCCCTGGCCGGTGTGGATATTATCGAAGAAGGCTATAAACTCACTTATTTCAAAGGTGAATATTACTCCGTCAATCCCGCCTGGGGTAGGAGAATGGACCGGAGGCTGGTTTATCCCATGATCAGGGAAGGAAGGATATTGGGAATTCATACCGTGCTGGACATCGACGGCAGAGTCCGCCTGGGGCCCGATTTCTATCCCGTAGAGGAAATAAATTATGCCATCGACGATTCCCGCAAGTCAATTTTTTACGAAGGCGCGAGCAGAATATTTCCCGGGATAGAATGCGCCGACATAGACCCCGAGTCCGCCGGAGTCATGCCGCGCCTCTATGGGGCCGGCGAGCCATTCCGGGAATTTATCATCCGCCACGAGGTTGATAAAGGTCTTCCTGGCCTTATCGATATAGTCGGCATCGAAACGCCCGGGGTCACCGCTTCCGCGGCCATTGGCCGGTATGTTAGCGATTTGTTGGAGGAGATTTTATGAATGGCGCTGAGTTGCTATTGGAAACCGCCCGGAAGGCGGGCATCGAGGTCTGCTTTACCAACTTTGGGACCAGCGAGGTGCCCCTGGCCCTGGCCTTTGATTCCATACCGGGCATCCGTCCTGTCCTCGGACTCTTCGAAGGCGTCTGCACCGGGGCTGCTGACGGGTGGGGCCGGGTGATGGACAGGCCGGCGATGACCCTGCTCCATCTGGGGCCGGGACTCGGCAACGGCATTGCCAACCTGCACAATGCTAAAAGGGGTCGCACTCCACTGATAAACCTGGTAGGGGGCCATACCACCGAATATCGACACGTTGACTCCCCTCTGTCCATGGATATCGAGGCCGTGGCCAGCTCCGTCTCAGGGTGGTATAAGACCAGCACCGCCGCCCGGGATTTGTCCAGGGACCTCGCTGAAGCCTATACGGCTTCCCTGTATGGCCAGATATCCACCCTGATTGTACCGACCGATCTGCAAAGCCAGGAAATCCCCGGACCGGAAATTGCCGCGCCCCGCTTTGCCTATGAACCGCTTGAGGCTTCCAACATAGAAAAAGCCGCCCGCCTGATGCGGTCTCATGCCCGGGTAGGGCTGATACTGGGGGGAAGGGCCTTGCGCCAGGCAGGGCTGAAAACGGCGGCCCGCATCCGGGCCCTCACCGGGTGCGACCTCCTGACCAACTATTCGCCCGGTTACATTGAGCGCAGCCCCGGCTCTGCGGAGGTAATACAGCTCCCTTATTTCCCCGAGCAGCAAATCGAAATTCTAAACCGCTTTGAAGCGGTGGTGCTGGCTGGCGCCAGCGAGCCGGCTCCTTTTTTCGGTTATAAAGGGTTAACAAGCCATTTATTGCCCGAGAGTCAACCCCGGGCCTATCTGGTTACCCGCCGGCAAAATGTGGTTGAAGCCCTGGAGCAGCTGGCGGAGGCCCTGAAAGGCGCACCCCACCAGACCCCCAGGGCGGTGAAAGTGGTCCCTCCCTCGGTTCCCCGGGGAGAGCTCACCGCCGATAAGGCCTGCCGGGCCCTGGCTGCGCTTCAGCCGGAGGGCGCGATCATCGTGGATGAATCGGTCTCCACCGGCTTTCCTTATTATTCGCTCAGCCAGAATTCCCCGGCCCATACCCTTATAAATATCGCCGGAGGGGCCACCGGGTGGGGCCTGCCCTGCTCCGTGGGGGCCGCCATGGCCAGCCCGGGCAGGACGGTAATTGATTTCCAGGCAGATGGCTGCGCCATGTATACCCTGCAGGCCTTATGGACACAGGCCCGCCAAAATTTAAAGATTACCACCCTGATCTGCTCCAACCGGCGCTATAATATCCTGAAATTGGGATTTGAGCGGGAAAAGGCTTCCATCGGTCCCCAGGCCCGTTCGTTGATCGACCTCGAGAACCCCGACCTCAACTGGGTCAAAATTGCTTCAGGTCTGGGCGTGCCGGCGGTCTCGGTAACCACGGTTGAGGGACTGGCCCTGGAATTTAAGAAAGCCCTGGCTGAACCCGGACCTCATCTGGTAGAAATGGTACTGCAATAAAAGATAATTATCGCCCGGGCATCTTCAGGAGACGCGCATTCACGGCCACTATGATGGTGCTGATGGCCATCAGGGCCGCCCCGGCCGCCGGTTCAAGGAGCACCCCGGCGCTGTAGGCCGCCCCCGCCGCCAGCGGAATAGCTACAATATTATAAGCGGTGGCCCAGACCAGGTTCTGGACCATCTTACGGTAGGTGGCACGCGACAGCTTAATGATCGAGACCACATCCAGGGGATTGCTCTTGACCAGGACCACGTCCGCCGCAGCCACAGCTACATCCGTACCGGCTCCGATGGCAATCCCGATGTCGGCCTGGGCCAGGGCTGGAGCATCGTTGACCCCGTCTCCGGTCATCGCCACCTTCAGCCCCCGCAGCTGTACTTCCCTGACCCTGGCCGCCTTCTCCTCCGGCAGGACTTCCGCGAAATATTCATCCAGCCCCACCTCTCCGGCTACCCATCCGGCCACAAACCGGTTATCTCCAGTCAGCATCATGCACCGGATGCCCAACTTTTTGATCTGGTCGATGGCCGCCCTGGATTCGGGACGGACCATGTCCGCCAGAGCGATGGCCCCCCCGGGCTGGCCGTCAATCAGCGTGAAAACCACCGTCTTCCCCTGAGAGGCCAATCCGTCTATTAATTTATTATCAATTTCAATCTTTTTCTCCCTCAGATAACCCGGGCTGACTACCATAACTTCCCTGCCGTTCACCCTGCCCCGGGCGCCCCTGCCGGGAATCGCTTTGAAATCTTCCACCGACCATTTCTCGCCCGCCGCCGCGGCCGTAATTCCTCTGGCAATGGGGTGTTCTGAACCGGCCTCGAGGGAAGCTGCATACTTCAGAAGATCCTGATCGCTGGTCCCGGTGAAACTAATAATATCGGTAACCCCAAATTTTCCCAGGGTCAGAGTCCCTGTTTTATCGAACAGGATGGCCTGGACACCCCGGGCCCGTTCAAACCCGTCGCGGTCCTTGACGAGGAGACCACTTCTGGCCGAAAGGGAGGTGGAGACAGCCACCACCAGAGGAATAGCCAGGCCCAGGGCATGGGGACAGGCGATTACCATCACGGTCACCATTCTTGATAAGGCGAAGACAAATTCCTCCCGGGCTGCGATCAACCAGACCAGCAGGGTCACTACTCCCCCGCCCAGGGCCGCGAGAGTAAGCCACATGGCCGCGCGGTCGGATATATTCTGAGTTTTGGATTTGTTTTCCCGGGCTGCCCTGACCAAAGCCGCAACCTGGGCCAGGTAAGAATCTGAACCCGTTTTTTGCACCTCGAGAGTGACTGCGCCCTCTCCGTTAAGAGAGCCTCCGATCATAGCTGAATCCGCCCGCTTGTAGACCGGGGTTGACTCGCCGGTCAGCATCGCCTCGTTAACGGAGGTCTCTCCTGACACCACTTTTCCATCCGCCGGCACCTTCTCACCCGGTCTAACCAGGACTCTATCCCCTGCCATCAACTCCTTTAAGGGGACATTTTGCAGGCTGCCGTCAGCCGATATTTTGTGAGCTTCCGCAGGCAAAAGGCGCGCCAGCTCTTCCAGGGCCGAGGAAGCTGCCATGACCGACCTCATTTCCAGCCAATGTCCCAGCAGCATGACGTCGATCAGGGTAGCCAGCTCCCAGAAGAAATAGTCCCCTTTTAGGCCGAACGCGACTGCAGAGCTGTAAATATAGGCCACAGTTATCGCCAGGGACACCAGGACCATCATGCCCGGAAACCTGGATTTTAACTCTGCATAGCTTCCTTTGAGGAAGGGATACCCGCCGTAGAAATAGACCCCTGAAGCCAATCCCCAGAGAAGATAGTCTTCCCCGCTGAAGCCTATGCCCCCCAGCCCCACCAATTCCTGAATCACGGGCGATAATAAAAGAACAGGCACCGTGATAATGAGCGATATCCAGAACCGTTGCCTGAAATCCGCCACCTTCATAGAAGACCGATTCTGGCTTCCATCTCCGTGGCCCGGGTGACTGCCGTTCTCCTTGCGAGGAGGAGCGGCCGGCTCCATCCCTGGCATTGCCAGGCCGCCACTATGTATATGGCTCTCTTGTTGACCGCTGTCCGTCATGCCGGATTACCTCTAATCTTATTCTAATACACCTTCCGGCAAGGTCCGGGCATCGGGGGTGACTTTACAGCGGCAGCTTTATTTGAGAGGCAGCAGAATGAAGTTGAAGATAAGAAATAATCACCAGTCGCCGGTTACTTGCTGACTTCCAGCCATTTCCGGGTCAGCTCTTCAATTTGACCTTCACTTTTGATCGCTTTGAGACCGGCGTTGATCTTGGTCAGGAGTTCGGGTTTCTCCTTGTTCACGGCTATACCATAATTCTCATTGGTAAAGACACCACCCACAGTTTTAAGCTTGCCCGGGTATTTGCCGACATACACCAGCGCCACCGGATTGTCGCAGACTACCGCATCCAGTTCCGACGCCATCAGGTCCTCGAAGACCTGAGAGATGTCTTCATAGATCACGAGTACAGCAGCCTTGCTTTTTTCCACTTCCTTAGCGCCGGTAGTCCCCTGCAAAGCGCCAACTTTCCCCCTCAGAGTGTCCTTGCCGGTGATGGCGGTTTCACTTTCACGGACAATGACGGTTTGTCCGACCGCGAAATAGGGATCGGAGAAGAGCATGTCCTTCTTGCGTTCTTCAGTTATGACGATGGCAGCAATGGCGGCATCATATTTTCCCTGGGCCATTTCATCCAGAAGAGGGCCGAAGGAGTCTTTATTGATGAATTCTACTTTCAAGTTCATCCTGGCCGCAATGGCATTCATGATGTCAATATCGAAGCCCTCCAGCTGCCCTGTCTTTTTGTTGATTGATTCAAAAGGCGGCGAGCCGGCATTAGTAGCGACGTGGACCAGAGTTTGAGCCGGCATTGACGGGGAAGAAGCGGGAGAGCCGCAGGAAGTCAGAACCAGGCCAAGGAGCAAAGGAATGAGGATGACAGACCAGGTCAACCGTTTCATCCGACTCCTTTCTCAATACTAGAGATTTTTCTGGATAAATAATAGCAAAGTTGGTCCAGCATCTCAACCCGGTTTACCCGTATATCCCTTCTAGACTCTATACCGGCAGGCACATCAGCTTGCGGGCATTGTCCTCATAGATTTTCTTTTTCTCTTCGCCGGTGATTTCCATTTCCTCGATGGCGTTGATGGTCTGCCGGTAGTTCCGGTTGCCTTCCTCGGTATCACCGAGGGGAAAGTCTACCCCGAATACGATATGGTCCGCGCCGAAGAATTTCAGGCCGCACATCAAGGCCGCCGGATTGCCATATATGGCAGTATCTGCGTAGAACATGCGAAAATACTCGATCTGGTCCTTTTTCAAGCCCAGCGACTTTTCGCCTTCCCTCCCACGTTCATATTGCTGGGTAAACTGCTTTATCCGTTCAGCGTAGAAGGGGACCATGCCACCGCAGTGATGGGTAAGAATCTTAAGGCCGGGATACTTTTCCATGACGCCGCTGAATACCAGGCGGGCCATGGCGGAGGTGGTATCATAGGGCCAGCCGAAGAGGCTGAAGATATTGTATTTGGATTCCTTCTCAGTCAGATAGTCCGGATGGGTGGGCGCTCTCATGGGGTGGATGACGATGGGCAGGTCATACTCGCTCATCTTCTGGTATAGCGGCATAAACTCGGGCAAATCCAGGGGTTTTTCGTCTACCGGGGTATGGATATAGATGCCTTTGAATCTTAGGTCTTTGATGGAACGGTCTATCTCTTTCAAGGCGGCGTCGATATTGTTCATGGGTACGGTGGTCAAGGCCGCCACAAATCTGTCCGGATATTTGAGGACCAGCTCCGCCATTTCGTCATTAGCCCTTTTCGCCAGATCGGCAGCCTTGGCAGGCCCCGCAACATGCTCCACCGCCATCCTGCCCAGGGTTAAAACCTGTCTCAGCGGCTCATATTTGTCCATTATCCTGAACCGGCTGTCCAGGTCATATAAGGTCTTGTGGGGTGCAACCTGACGATCGTGCTTTTCCGGAGCCACTTTATAAAGCGCTTTCATAAATTGGGGGGGAACAATATGAGAGTAGGCATCGATCTTCAGCGGATAGGGCTGGTTCATGTTTTTCCTCCTTTATAATACTAAAGCAATACTATCTTAACCCAATTTCAATTGACAAGGTATGCTTTCTATGTTAGAATATCGACCATCATTCTGCAAGGGGATCGAGATTGTATATCCCGGATAACTGAATCCTGGCTTCGCGATTTCCTTGATTTGTTGTTACCTGGCCATCCTTTTTAGCTTCTCTCCATCCCGAGCCCGATATT
>JAGDMY010000003.1 GCA_017860765.1 Chloroflexota bacterium
AGTCTGCAGCAGTACAACCGAAGGCCGAAAAGGCCGCTGCCCAGGGGACGGTAAACACTCCTTTAAAAGGGATCCCTGCAGTGTAACCGGACAGGAACATGGGGCCGGCACCGCCATAACCGATCAGAGCATAATCGCTGGGGGAATAGCCCCTCACGGACAGGACTGTCAGGATATGGTCTCTCATCCTGGTATTGATCAGATCAATTACGCCTTCCGCAAACTGGTAAGGGTCGACTCCCAGCGGGACGGCGCATTTTTCTTGAATGGCTTTGAGAGCCAGGTCTTTGCGCAACTTCACCTTGCCGCCCAGGTAATATTCCGGATTAAGGATGCCCAGAATCACCACGCAATCCATGACGGTGGGAATGTCATTCCCGGTATTATAACAGACCGGACCCGGCTCAGAGCCGGCGCTTCCCGGACCGATATCCACCCGTTTTGATTCAGGGTCGATGCTGAGGTATTGGCCGGCCCCCGCACCAATCGAATCAATGACCAGGGTGGGAATATTCAAGACCGAACGCCCGAGCTCGACTTCGCGCTGCAGAATCGGTTCACCACCCATAATCAATCCAACATCAAAACTGGTTCCGCCCATATCTGTGCAGACCAGGTTGGGAATATCCATAATCCTGGAGAGATACCTTCCACCGAGAATGCCGCCGATGGGGCCTGAGAAACAGCCTTTAAATAAAGGCGGATATTTAATATTTGCAATGCCACCGTCAGCCAGCATAATTTGCAAAGGATATTTATAGCCGATATCCTGGAGGTCCTTTTCGATCTTTTGCAGATGTTTTCTAACAGGCTCGGCACCGTAGGCCTGGAGGACCAGTGCGTTCAAGCGCGGACCTTCCCGGGTGATGGGGACTAATTCGCAGGAAAGGTACAGAGGGACCTGCTTGCCCCGGGCCTGCATGACAGCCCGGGCGATTCCCGCTGCCGTCAACTCGTGGACGGGATTGAGGTAGGAGAAGAGGAACATGATGGCGATACCCTCGACATCCCTTTCCAACAGGTCCAGCACCGCCCCCTGGACCTCATGTTCATATAGCGGAATCACCTGCTCCCCGAACATACTGACTCTCTCGGTGACGCCCCGGATGAGTTTTCTGGGGACAAAGGGCTCATTATGGACATGAGCTACCTTGTGCATCTTATCCTGAAAACCGTACCCGGCATGGACGCCGCCGCCGCGCTCATGCAACAGGGTATCCTCAAACCCCTTGGTAATAATAATCCCGACTTTTCTGCCGGTCCTGGTGAGAAGGGAATTCAGCATTGTAGTGCCTGAATAGACTGCTGCCAGGACTCCCGGGAAGATATTTTTGGCGTCCCTGTCCCAATCAAGTTCCCAGCGCTCAAAGGCATCTTTGATGGAATTCACGAAACCGATTGATTCGTTGGTATGCGTGCTGGAGGCTTTGCCGACCACGAAATCACCGGCGTTATCGACCAGTATCATATCCGTCATAGTGCCACCGGCGTCGCTCCCCAATAAAACCACTTTTCTTGAATCTCCCATTTCCCCTCCTTTTTTAGTCCCCTGTAAATACCGCATTACCGCTGCCTTCGCAGCAGTTTTCCACATTATCTGAGCCGTGATCAAGCCGGCACTTTAGCATATTTTGGTTATTCCGATGGACCTGCGCCGGGGACCGTCGATGACCATTTTCACTGCCACAAAGAGAAGTACAATGATGGCGTATGCCAGGAACACCCAGTTTTGCGAAAGACCCAGCATCAGAGCGATAGCTGCTCCACCCGTACCGGCGGCAATATTCGAGCTCTTAACTAATAAAAAGCTTATTCCATAGACCGATATCCCGACCAGGGCCGCTAAGGGGAACAACACCGCCATGGTCCCGAAGCTGACCGCGAGGCCCTGTCCACCCTTGAAATTAGCCCAAACGGGAAAATCGTGGCCTAAAATAGCCAGTATCGCGGCTAAGATCTGCCAGCTTAGATCCAAACCTGGAACCCGGGCTAAACACACTGCCAGAGCTCCCTTGGCAACATCCAGGAGGGCAACTATCAGGCCGAATTTGGGGCCGACCTCGTGAAAGGTATTGTGCGCACCCATGTTGCCATCGCCTACGCAGCGAATGTCTACCTTTTTTATTTTTCGGGACACGACGAGCGCAGTGGGAATCGCACCCAGAACGTAGGCACAAATTAAAATGGTCGCTATCACGGTATAGTGCAGCATCTATTTAACTTGTTGATCCGGCAGTCATCGCTTAGTTCCTGGAATACCTAGAGATCCAAAGTACCTAGATTGACTAGGTATTATAAAGTCCTTAAAGGGAATTGTCAATAGACGAATTAATACACCTGATTACGCCTGATAAGCTGAATTACACAGAAGAAAAATGGAAGGACAGGAACCCCCTTCCGGGGGAAAGCCCCGGGCTGGCCAATTGACTGCAAGAGATAAGATAAAAACTGGTATCATATTAGGAAGTTGCCAGTGGGCAAAAAAAGGCTGAAATAAGGAGAAGTACATTTGGATAAAATAGTTGATCATATCGAAGAAGTGGTGATGGTGGTAAAAAATCAGGATGAGGCAGTGGCTTTATATGAAGATTTATTTGGTTTCCAATTCGACCGCAGCTGGGATATGCCGCCTTATGAGATGAAAGTCAAGTCAGCCATGGTTGGTCAGACCCAGTTTCACATCCTTGGCTCTACCAATCCGGCTCCGGAAGCCTTCCTCAATAAGTTTATTGAGAAAAAGGGGGAAGGGATCCATCATATCGCATTTAGCGTCAACCATCTGGGTAAAACCGTGGCCAGGCTCAGGGCCAAAGGGGTCCGGATAATTCCGGGGGGAAAAACCAATGTCGGAGGCGAGGAGGTAGACTTCCATTTCGTTCATCCGGGGTCTACCCATGGTCTGCTTATTGAACTGGTCGGCCGGAAGTAGATCACACGGCCTTATCCGATCCGCGAATTCACCAGGCCATAACCACCCGCACCCCGAAACGGCACCGCGCCGATAGAAACACAGCAATATGCGCCACTTCCCTCAATCGGGCGGCGAAAAATACTCTATCCAAATATTTCTTTATTTAGGAGTATGGCCTGTTTTTAAAATTGGTTTTTGCGGGCGCTATAGAATTGGGGTGCGCCGGGTAGGCCTTTAAGCTTTGCCAATCCGGAATACTTTATTTCCGCAAATCGGGCAAGTCCCCTGCGTAGCAGGGCGCCCGTTCTTCATCGTTATCGATTTGGGGTTTTTGATCTCAACCATTTTTCTGTCTTTAACGCAATACGCCTGCATTTTGGCCTCCTCGCACATATTCCCAGCAAAAGAATAGCACAAAGCCTGCTCCTCTTCAAATCCATCATCAGGAGCGTACAAACCGATTGGATTGGCAAGACCTCCAGAAGGAAATTTGGGGTTGGGGGCGGAAGGACCAGGGAAGCTTCATCTATGGCCGGCGGAAAAAGGTGATGTTAGCAGCGCGCTAAAAGTTGTCCGTAACCGGGAATACTATCGTTGATGCCGGCAATTCGGAGCAAATTCCACATGGTCGCCTGGTTGCTGGAAATAACCGGCTTTCTGAGATCACCCTCGAGTTTTTCCAGGATGTCAATGGTGTGCCAGCCTGTGCAGGGGAGGAAGATTGCCTCACTTTCCGGGGTATCGACTGCTCTGGCCAGCCCATATATTTTTCCACGCGAGACCTGGGCCGGGTTTTCGTTGAGCCATTTTTGCTTCAATACCCGGATCCCGCTTTTTTCGACAAATTTTACCGCCGCTTTGGCTACTTCTTCACTGTAAGGCATTGCCATGGATATATTCTTGACTCCCAGTTTGTAAAGCGCTTCAATCGCTGAGCTGGAGGTGGTCGTGGTCGGCAAATTGCGGTTTATTTTCTTCATCTTTGCTATCATTTTCCGGTCATATCCATATCCTCCGGCAAAGCTGACCCCGGTGCCGGTCAGGGCCATGGCCGCAGGTCCAACGTGCAGGATAATCCTGGTGGCCTCCGCTAATCCTTCCTCGACCTTCTTCAGGCTCTCGATCCCTCCTCCCTGGAAGGAAATGCGATGATAGTGGCAGGAGACCCCTTCCGGAGTCATTCTGGCGAACTCCGGCTCTGTAGCCAGGATACCCGAGGGGACCAGCACTCCCAGTCTGGCACGCCATCCATACATTTTGCTGACCTCCTTATCAACGCTGACTGCCGCGAAAAAAGAATGCCGAAATCAGGGTCACTGCCAGCATTGAGATGCCGGCGATATTGAAACAGGCTTGAAAGCCCCATTTATCTATTATCTGGCCCATGGTGGGAGCAAATATGGCCCCGGTCCCACCCATAGTAAAATAGTATATTCCATAGATGGTTGAACGATTGCGTAGTGAAGTCTGTTCAATGATAAAAGCCTCAGCTACGGGCAAGCAGAGGGTACTGCTGATGCCCAGGAATAATAGCAGTATTATATACTGGGGTCCCCAGGCGGTATAACTCAACAGGACAACCAGACCACCCCGGACTAAAAAACTTATTATTATCACCGGGGCCCGGCCTAACCTGTCTGAGATATAGCCTCCGATAGGACCAGACCACAGCCCTGTCGACCATATAATAGAAAGAAGTGAGGCTGACAGCTGCTCGCTAAGCCCGAACTGGTCCACCGCGTAGAGCGGTAAAAATGAGGTTACGGACCAGGCGGCTCCTCCTGCCAAAGTGTTGAGTGCTAACATGGCAGCTATCCGGCGTTTATAACCGGGCGCCGGCGGCGCCTCCTCAAGATAGCCTCTTTCAGCCTTACTCTGACTCATCGAGGATCGCCTGCTGAGAAAAAGGACAAAGATAACACCAAAGATAGCAGTGGGAATTGCCAGTCCGATAAATGAAGCGTGCCAGCCCCAGGCACCTGCAATGGCGCCCGCAATTAGAGGTGCCAGGAAAAAGCTGGCGTTTCCACCGATAAGATGAATACCCAGTGCCCTTCCACGCTGTTGCGGTTCGACAGAGGAGGCAATCAGGGGGGTGGCTGCCGGGTGATAGCCGCCCGCCAGCAAACCCATTATTATTAAGAAGACCAGCATCAGGGTGTAGTTCTGTGAAATTCCCACCAAAAGACCGGCGATAGCTACGCCCAGGATTCCTAAAGTGATCAGGATGCGCGGTCCCACCCGGTCGGCCAACCAGCCTCCGGGAAGCTGACTGAAGGCATTAGCCAAAGAAAAAGCGGAAGTTACAAAGGCTGATTGGGTATAGCTCAAATTGAATTGATCGCGAATAAAAGGCAGCAGCGGTATCGGTATCGCGGTAAGAAGGTGATGAAAACAGTGAGCTACGACAAACAGAGGCAACGTTGTTAAGAAAAACGAACGGCCCTTCAATTGTGGATTACCACCCTGGCTGGCTGGTTCCGCTATGCTCATATCAATCAGTAATCGTCTGTATTATACCAACTAAACCTCCCCAGCAGTATTTTTTGGCTCCAGCGTTACGTAGTAGGTGTCCCCAGTGTGGTTGGGGTTAAGAAACTCTCTGATTTTCCACTGGTATTCAAATACTAATGGCTGGGGGAAAGCTGCGGCCTTTTTCTCATGCTCTTCTTTAGTCAAACCATAGCCATCATCCCGCCTGGAGATAGCATACATTCTCTCCATCGCACCCAGGCCATGCTCCCGGCCAAATTTGGATGATAGTTCAAAGTATTCATGGGTTTCCGTCACCGAGCGCCTATCATGGGAATCAAAATGGGTGAAGTTCTCCCAGGCGGTCACCCCTCCCCCGCCGATTCCCGCCATACCTCCCATCATGGTGTCCCCACCCGCCGCCACGAAGGAGTCATGCTCCTTTTCCCACTTGCGCTTGAATTCCGCGGCCAATTCAACTCTCGGACATGAATAGTCCGGACATCCCCCTATCCCGAAAGCCCCTTCATAACCCCCGGCAAAGACGAAATTCAGGTTTTTATGTCCCAACCTCAGCAGGAACAGCAGGCTCCAGTCCTTGATATCCGGGTCTTCCATTAAGGAGGCTTTCCATCCACCGGTCTCGGCTAATATTTTATCCAGCACTTTTTCCTGCCAGTCGATATCCCTGGGCGTCATGCCTGCCAGTATAAGCTGGAAATCACGTTTCATCTCCTCATTTTGCCTCAGAGTTTCGGGATCCTTCAGCAGCCATTCGAGATCATTGAGGGTCTTGTTCGGGTCAGCCAGTATCTTAATCATAGCGGCCTTCAGGTCCCGGCCGAACATAGTGTACTGGCGGTGAGAATAATAACCGCTAATACCGCTATCCCAGATCCGGTAAAGGCCGTTGGCATAGGCTTCCCAGGAAGGCCAGGCTACCGTATGCCCGACAATATTGGGCGGCAGCACGGATTTATATGCCGGGATAATCCCTTCACTGGGAAAGTCGGGAGGCCCGGGCCAGGGGAACAGTTTGATGGCGCATTTGGTAAAGACACCCATGGCTCCCATGGCTCCCGAACCGCCCATGATCAAGCCCCGCAGGCCCGGCCCCGGCCCGTCATCGCAGAACCAACCCAGTCCGGAACCCAATGATCCGGAACGCAGAATTTCACCGTCCGGCATGACCCATTCAAAGGCCAGCAGGTTCTCACGGGTCAGACCGCCAAACATGGCGAAAGGTGAAGGCCCGCCGTTGCAGCAGGCGCTGGCCAGGGGTGAACAACTGGAGCCGGCGCCGATAATGGTGGTGTTGAGTCCCAACTTCATGGCTTCAGCCTGAAGAGTAGCGCCGATGACGTAAGGCTCGATTACCGCATACTGGTTCTTCTCGTTGATTTCCAGGATACGGTCCATGCGTTTCATATCCAGCGTGATGGCCTTATCATCGCAAATGTTGGCCCGTGAGGTCCAGAACGTGCTGGCGGCGTGGAATTTGATTTGATACTTATTACACAGTTTGACCACTGACTGCACTTCCTCCGTGCTTCCCGGCAGAACGGCGGCCAGGCCTCTGGGGGTGAATACGTTGTAGACCGGCCCCATATGGTGCTGGGACTGGGCCATTGAGGTGGCGTAGCTATCCAGGACTGCGGGATCATCCGAGATATTGTCCGGCCCGACTATATCTTCAAATTGCTGGTAGACTTCCCTCGCTAATGCCATCACTACTACTCCTTCTAAATTGCTTGTTGTACCAATTCGATAATGTCCAGGACCTTCATCTTCTGCCCGGTAGCTTTTATGGAATCCAGGAAATTATGCTCGCACCAGGCACAGGCGGTTACGATGGCCTCCGCCCCGGTGGCGGCCGCCTCTGTAATCCTTTCCCCGGCAGTCCAGGCCGAAAATTCGGGGTAAGCGTCGCTGCAGCCCCCACCCGCCCCGCAGCACCAGGAATACTCCCGTATCCTTTCCATCTCCACCAGCTGCAAACCTGGAATGCTCTTCAGCACTTCTCTGGGCGGATCATACATCCCTCCGGCCCCATTATACCTGGGTTTCGGCGGATCATAGATTACCACCTGATTCAGGATTTTCCTTTCCTTGCCGCTCCAGGGTAGATACGGTTCCCCCTGCCTCCCCAGATGGCAGGGGTCATGATAGGTCACCTTCATCGGAATGTCTTTCCGCGGTTGTACTTCACCCCGCTGGATCAAGCGGTTGATGAGCTCCACGGTATGCAGCACCTCAATATTGGAGCCAAGTTGAGGATAGAGACGCTTGAAAGCAAAATAGCAGTCCGCACAGGAAGTGACGATAGCTTTAATCCCTGCGGTCTTCCAGAGCTGGATATTATTTTCCGCAAATTTTACGAATTCTCCCCGGTAGCCCATCTGGTAAGCGCGGCTGCCACAGCAGCTTTCATTTTTCCCCATAATGCCGATATCAAGGCCGGCTTTCCTGAATAAGCTGATGGCTGCCCGCGGTACCTTTTGCAATTCCTCATCATAACTGAACCGGCAGCCCGCAAAAAAAACGAATTCGGCTTTCTCCTGGGTAATATCCTTAACATCCAGTCCATCGGCCCACCGGCCACGCTTGTCCCGGACCATCCCCAGCATCATCGTGTCCTCTTTCCGGAGGTTGTCGATGAAGGGCATGTGCTGAGGCAAGAGCTGACCGTCGGTTACGGCCCTGGCTTTTAACTCCAGCAGGTTTTCCAGCGGCTCCAAATTGTAGCGACAGACTTTATCGGTTACCGAGCAATTACCGCAGGCCAGGTCTTTGTAGATGATATCCAGCACTCTATCGGTATATTCGATCTTTCCATCCAGAAGTGATCGGGCGACTGAGTAGCGCCCGCGTGCCGAGTAGGCATTGAAATTGCTGTAAGCTATGCTGGGGCAGCCTTTGGCGAAGCGCCAGCTTTTTATTTTGTCCTGGGGAATCCACTTGCAATAGGAACACAGGCTGCATCTTTCCTGGTCGGGTCGATAGTCTTCCAGGGCCATTTTCTCACTCCTTTTGTTCTAAAAACACAACTTCCCCGGATTCATTATTCCCCTGGGGTCGAACACTTTTTTAATATTCCTCAGCAAGGCGGCGGATTGCCGGTCCCGACTGAAGGCCATATTGGACCAGATTCCGTATGGCCGTGAAAAGAACGCCCCCTGATTCAGCAGGGTATCGCTGGCCCGGGCATATAGTCCCCGGATATGGGACACTTCCTCGGCACTCTCGGGGTCGTAGGGCAGATTGAACTCGCAATGGCAGTTAACTCCCTGGTGCCGCGGCTGTATGTATACACCCATGTCTGAGACCGGGTAGCCGTTGGTCTGTGACACCGAGGACATGCCCCTGACCATTTCAGGAGTCCTGTCCAGGGTGGTGATAAAAAAGACCTCCTGACAGCCGCCCTTGTAGGCCAGTTTCCAGTAGGGCTCCCCTGAAGGCCTGGTGATAATCTCCAGGGCCTGGTCACCTGTGGCTCCCGAAACCTCCGATCTGAGCTCCAGACCGAACTGGCCGGCGATCTCCCGGATATCCTTTTCCTGGAACTCCACCCTTTCGGCGGGCAACTCTTCCCGTCCCGCGATTCCCACCACAACCACCCAGGGCGGAAGAGCGTCCTTTAAGGATTTCACCTGAACGGGGCTCTCTCCCAGAGCATAGGCCAGATTAATATTGTTCATCAGAAAAAGCTCGTCAGCATAGCGGAACTTTAAAATCCGGTAAGTGAAATCCAACAAATCGTTCAGACCGTCAGAAGGAACAAAGAAAAGCCGGTGTAGCTGGGGCAAGACCTCGCATTTTACCGACGCCCAGGTCGCAATGCCTATACTACCCTGAGCAGCAGTCAGGAACCTGTAGAAATCAGTTTGCGCGGGACCAGCCGGGTCTACCTGCCTTTTTTCCTGGTCCCACTGCTCTTCCAGGTCCATGACGTCATATCCGGCCGTTCCGGACCACAGCTTGTTTCCGTCGCCCCAGATTATCTCCAGACAGCGCAAAGGGTCGAGTGATGACCACTGGTAGCGGCAATTCAATCTGGGCTCTCTTTCCAGAAGGCTGGCTATTACTGATTTGTTGGCCCGGGGAAGCAATGACGTCGAGAGCCGCATTCCTTTCTCGGCCAGGGCCGGTTGGAGTTCACCATAGGTCACCCCCGGCTCTATGACAGCCATGCGGTTGCGGCGGTTGATATCGAAAATTTTCTTCATGCCGCTCAGGTCTAAAATCACCGCCCCGGGTACGGACGGCACCGTATCGCCGTGAAAATGGGGCGGACCGGAGCTAACCGGAACCAGCGGGGTATCGGTCTGATTGGCCCACCTGACTACCTTTTGAACTTCATCCACGTTCCCGGGTCTCACCACCAGGCGAGGTTTTAAGGCCCGGGTGAAACTGTGGTCCCGGGAATACTCCTCCAGTATTTCGGGACTGTCTAAAACATTTTCAGGGTTGACCAGTGGTATTAGCCCGGTTTTCGGATCGCTCATTTTAAGGCCCCCTTTACCTATCTCCTTAAGACCGCAGTTTTGCAAGGGCGACAGCAGCCATTTCACGCAGGGTTTTATTTTCATTCACCAGGACTTCTTCAAGTTGTGATACAGCCTGACTGTCGCCCAGATACCCTAAAGAGGAAGCCGCTATTATGCGGACCGTTTGGCTATCATCATTTAAAGCTTCTATTAATCGTGGCACTGCTTGCTTATTGGCAATCAAGCCCAGCGATGAAGCTGCAATCGCCCGCAAACATTCGTCATCGTCCCCCATCAGGTCGATTAAAGGAAGGACCGCTTTTTCGATGCGCATTTCACCGAGCGCCAGAGCGGCATTTCGTTTGACCTGCTTATCAGGATTTTTCAGTGCCCGGAGCAAGGCCGGAACGGCTTTCGGGCCGCCGATAGCTCCCAGCACCTTAATGGTGACGGCATGCACCTCTAGCTTGCCCCTGTCCTCGAGAATCCCTTCAAGATAGGGAATGGCTTGCTCGCATTTTAGGTCGCCCAGAGCTAAAATAACGGCCCGGGATACCAGAAGGCTATCCTCCTGCAGCGCCTTGATAAGCTGCGGTACAACTTGTTCAGAGGGAATTCTACCCAAGGCGATAGCCGCGCACGCTCTCAACCACTCGGGTTCGTTCCTGGCCTCCAGTATCCGGATCAAATAGCCGGCGCCATTGGGGTCCCCTGTTTTACCCAGGGCGATGATACCGGCTGCCCTGACTATCAGATCGCTGCTATTCAAATCATCCAGGTAACTGCTCAGGTCCATGGGCCTTCCTCATCCGCGCGATAAAGTGATGCCGGAATTTAATGCAGTAAATTATTCGAAATACGCCTGGCGCTGGCGATAATTTCTGGCAAAAGCTCGGCCGTCCGGGGTTCGAGCCGGGACTGAACCCCTAAAACCGTTAAAGCTGCGGGAAGATGGTAACCTTGAATTGCGGCTGAAATTGCCACTGCCCCGGCAATTCTTTCCCCCCTGCTCATAGCATAGCCCTGCTTCCTTATCTGATTTAATTGTGTGATAATAGCCGTTTTTCCCGGTGCGGAATTCCCGGTCGTATTCTCCGCCATAAGATAATTAATAACCGAGGCCAATTCCCTGCGGTCGAGTTGTGATAGCAGCGCTTTTATCGCCGCTCCCTGGAAATTCAGGCTGGTTAAATCATAATTTTCGTCATAAACTCGGATGTCATGGACGCTGGGTATCATGTGCAGGCGGACATTGCGAATTCCGATCAGAACATCTAAAACCACGGTCTCCCCGCAGATTTTTGACAGGTGATTCATTTCACCGACCGATAGGGTAATTAAATTAAGGTGAGTCGTTTTGGGATTTGCCACAAGGCGATTTAAAAGATATCCCAGGAAATATTGGCGATGAAGGGGGTCTCGAATCGCCAGATTCGATTGTTCCAGGGCTGAGAGCAGTCTACTCACTGTTGATTTGCTTAGTTCACAATACCGGGCAATCTCGGTCACGGAATTCCTCCCGTCACTCAGACAGGAAAGAATTTTAGCGGCGCGGGAAATTGACTTATAGGCTGTGCTTGTCACGTTATTGGCTTCTTTTTTCAATTTATGCAACAAATATTTTCAATTTTGCAATAATTGAATTATAACATATCTGTCAATCCCCTGAACCAGAAGAAGGCACCTGGCGTTAAGCACTTTGAAGAAACATTTGCGGATTATGAAAAGGGCACCATCTCGGCCGGGGCTTCGCTATTTGCATAAATCAGGCCTGCTTTATAGCCTGCAACACCCTCTCGGGCGTCATCGGCAAATGGAAGACCCGCACTCCTGTGGCGTTGAAGATCGCGTTGGCGATTGCCGGAGCGGTCGGGTTCATCGCGGCTTCGCCCATCCCCTTGGCTCCGTAGGGTCCTTCTTGATGGGGGTCCTCGATTATGAAGGTGGCCTGTTTATTTCCGCTGGGCACATCCGCCGCAGTGGGAATTTTATAATCATGAAAATTCGGATTGAGCATAACGCCCTTATCGCTGAAAACGAAGCCTTCAAAAAGGGCCGAACCGATGCCCATCCCCATCCCACCATCGATCTGCCCTTCGACCAGCTTGGGATTAATGGGGCACCCGCTGTCGAAAGCAGAAGCAAACCTGAGGACCTTCACCACACCTGTCTCAACATCAACCGCTACTTCAACTGCCTGAGCGCCGTAGCAATAGCTGACTGTTAGTTTGCTCCCCTGACCTGTCTCATAATCTTCGGGGCTGGGATGGCCCCAGAAGCTGCCTTTGCCGATGATTTCAGCTCCTTCCGGCAAGCATCGGGCCCTTTTCAGCTGTCCGCGGGCTTCCGGCTGGGCTCCTAAAAAGAGGTCGCCGATAGGAATGGACTGCGAAGGTTGATCCTTGATATAGATCCTGCCTCTGGCGGTCCGCAGGTTTTCCGGCCTGGCTGCCAATCGCGGGGCCGCCAATTCAAAAAGTTGGCGCTTGGCGTCATCGCAGGCCTTAAGGATGGCATTGCCAACGTAGAGGGTGCTGCGGCTTGAGGCCGCCCCGTAATCATAGGGGCTGATGAAAGAGTCGCCCCAAAACATTTTGACCTGGTCCAGCGGGATTTGAAATGATTCACCGACCATCTGCGTGAAGATTGTGTTGCACCCCTGGCCGCACTCGTCAGTGCCGTGGTAGACCTCCACTTTTCCGTTATAACGCACCTTGACGATGGCCGACGATGCGGTGTCGGAGATGGTGTATTTACTACCCAGGGCGACTCCTCTGCCAATTTTTATATGCGGTCCCGATCCTCGATCCGGGGGTTGGGAATTCAGCCAGGCTACCGCCTTCTTCAAGGCCTCCTTGGCCCCGATACTGTGAACTACTTCGCCTCTGACGTTAATTTCTCCCTCGTCCGGAGTATTTTTGAGACGATATTCCGCCGGACTGATCCCCATCCGGCAGGCCGTAATGTCCATTTGCTGTTCAGTGGCCCAGAGGATCTCGGCACTGCCAAAACCGCGCAGAGGACCACAGGCCGGTTCATTGGTGTATACACCATAGGCATCCCACCTGTAATTGGGCAGGCGGTACTGGGAGGCGTGAAAAGATCCATTGCGGATGGTCATCGGGGCCAGGTTCGTGTAACCGCCGGTGTTGACGATGACTTTGATCTCCCGGGCCAGAAGGATGCCGTCCCGGGTTACGCCGTCTTTGATATAGGTGACAGTCGGCAGGCGGTTCAGGCCGTCCAGAAAACATTCTTCGCGGGAGTAGACCATCTTCACGGGTTTGCCGGTCTTCAGGGCTATCAGCAGCGCAAACCTCTCCGGCCTGGCTACTATACCAAACATACCTCCCACGTAGGTCGCTCTCATCCTGAGCTTATCGGCTGGCAGATGAAAAGCCTCCGCCGTCGGCCAGAGGTTCTCGTAAACCCGGCCGGAGGTCCACATGGTGAACGTGCCATCCGGTTCGGGGTAGCAAACACAATTGTAGGGTTCCAACTGACAGTGGGTCATACGGTCATTCTGAAATCGATTCTCAACAATTAAAAAGGCCTCTTTGAAGGCTTCTTCAGTATCGCCTTTACGCACTTTATGGTGGGTATGGACATTCGGACCGGGAAGGTCTTGGCCCAGGTATTCATAAAAGGCCCTTTGATAATGAGCTAAATCCGGATGAAGTACTACAGGACAGTCTGGCTTCATGGCTTCTTCAACATCAAAGATGGCCGGCAATTCTTCGTATTTGACATCTATTAGATCAACGGCTTCCTCTGCCGCTTCGAGCGTATCGGCGGCGACCAGGGCAACCGCATCTCCGGCGAACCGCACTCTTTCCCGGCACAACACATGACGGTCGTTGAGAAGTATGCCTGTCCTGAATTCCGGGGCGTCCCCACCGGTATAGACGGCTTTCACCCCCGGGACTCTCTGAGCCCGTGAAGTATCGATACTCCGAATTAAAGCATGGGCCAGCGGGCTGCCCAACATTTTGGCGTAAAGCATCCCGGGATACCGCAGGCCTTCATCGGCGGTAAACCTGGCCGAACCCGTTGCTTTAGCCCGGGCATCCACCCTGGGGAGGCTTTGCCCGATGTAATTAAATTCATTCACGGTCTTTATCCTCTGCCATCCTGTCTGCGGCAGCCATCACCGCTTCAATAATTTTCACGTACCCCGTGCAGCGGCACAGGTTGCCGCTCAACCACCTTTTGACTTCATCCTCGGTTGGCCTCGGATTCACATCCAGGAGAGCTTTAGCGGCCAGTATCATGCCGGGGGTACAGTACCCGCATTGCGAAGCAAAATGGTCGATGAAGGCCTGTTGAATCGGATGCAGCCTGCCGTCCCCCTTTTGGAGCCCTTCAATCGTGGTAATCGCCTTTCCTCTTGCTTTCATAGCCAGCATGAGGCAGCTTTTTACTGCTTTACCATCGACCAGGACAGTGCAGGTGCCGCAGTCTCCTTCTTCGCAGCCAGCCTTAACCCCGATGAGCCCCAATTCCTGCCGCAGCACCCGGGCCAGATTCCACCAGGGTTCAATATGGACCCTTTCCTTCTCGCCATTCACTTCCAGCACAATCGCCTGTTTCATAGGTCTCCTAAGATCAAAATAACCTTCCTGTCAAGTTATTAAAGTCTTCAGGGCCCTCCGGGTAAAGACCTCCACCATCTCCTGGCGATATCCGGACGAGCCGCGGACGTCAGTAATGCAGCGCGATTCTCCGGCGGCAATCGCGGCAACTCTCTTTATCAGGGATTCAGTGAGGACCTGCCCCCGAATTGCATCCTCAGCCTGACGGGCTCTCAATGGCGTGGGGGCCACTGCTCCCAGGGCAAGGCGTATATCTTTTACAGTCCTGCCCTCCATAACCGCGGCGACGGCCACCCCCACTACTGCCAGGTCCATGGCACCGCGGGGGCTGTGTTTAATATAAACTGCCCTGGTGTCAGGTTGAGGAGGAGGCAGCGCTATTTCGACCAGAATCTCACCTTTTTCCAGGCAAGTCAGGCCCGGGCCCAGGAAAAAGCACTCTAAAGGTATGATTCTCTCGCTTTCCCGCGCCCTGGTCCTGGCACTGGCCTGCAAACAAATCAGGGCGGGGACTGTATCCGCTGAGGGTGCCGCGTTGCAAACATTGCCTCCCAGAGTGGCTAAATTTCTAATGGCTATCGAGCCGATCTGGCCGGCAGCATAAGAGAGGACCGGGTAATATTTCTTTAGAAGGGGGGAGTATTCAAGGGCGCTGATTTTGGTTAGAGCGCCGATCGTTAGGCCGCTTTTCGGTGAATATTTTATCGAGTCGAGATTGGGAATCCCCTCCAGATCAATAACGTAGTCCGGGTTGAGAATCTTGCGCTTCATCTTCACTATGAGGTCGGTACCCCCGGCCACCAGCGAGGCTTGATTCCCATACTTTTCGAGGAAAGCAGATGCCTGTTTGAGAGTTCTGGGCTCCAGATATTGGAAATGCATGATTCCCCCCGACCGGTCACCCCAACCATTTAATGATAAGTGTGTTCATCGTCCGGATAAGGGCCCTCCGGACTTCTTTCATCAGTAGATAAAAGGGATGTCATCCGTCTTTCCCGGGCCTGTCCGCTAACTTCCTCTGGGCATATTCGATGAGGCCACCTGCGGCTATCAGTTCTCTGATGAAGTCCGGGTAAGAAGCTGCCTGGAATATACTGTTCTTGGTGAGGTCCTTGATTTCACCTGAAGATAGATCAATTTGAAGGGTATCCCCGCTTTCAATATTTTCTGCCGCTTCAGGGCACTCCAATAAAGGCAGCCCGATATTTATGGCATTCCGGAAGAAAATTCTGGCAAATGTTTTAGCGATCACGCAGGAAATCCCTGCGCCTTTGATTGCCAGAGGGGCAAATTCCCTGGAGGACCCGCAGCCAAAGTTGTCGGTGGCCACGATTATATCTCCTCTCTGCACCCTCCCGGGGAAATCAGGGTCTATGTTTTCCATACAATGCCTGGCTAAATCTGATGCTTCCGATAAACCGGAGTAACGACCGGCAATGATGGCGTCAGTGTCAATATTGGCGCCGAATTTATGGGCCCTGCCCTGGATCATTTCTTTGCCACCTCCTCTGGACCGGTGATTCTGCCGGTGATCGCAGTGGCGGCAGCTACGGCCGGGTTGGCCAGATAGACTTCAGATTGCGGGCTTCCCATTCTACCTATAAAATTACGGTTGGTGGTGGAAAGGCAGCGTTCGCCGGCGGCCAAAACGCCCAAACAGGCCCCCGGACAGGGGCCGCACACCGGTGGACCGACCAGCGCACCCGCTCTGAGAAACAGTTCAATCAAACCCTCTGACAAAGCCTCGAGATATATTTTCTGGGTAGCCGGGATGATAAGGCAGCGCACCCTGGGGTGTACCCTTCTCCCTTTTAATATTTGACCGGCTACCCGCAAGTCTTCGAGGTGACCGTTGGTGCAACTGCCAATAAAAACCTGGTCAACCTCGATATTGCCGAAGCGGGAGACCGGCCCGCTATTCGCCGGAGAGTGGGGAGCAGACACTTGAGGTTCAAGACTTGAGACATCGTACTCAATTATCCTGGCGTATTCGGCGTCATTATCCGTGGTATAAACCGCATAGGGGCGCGGAGGGAATTGATTGATAAAATCCCGGGTTTTTCTATCCACGTTCATGATGCCGGTCTTGGCTCCGGCTTCCACCGCCATGTTGGCCATGGTAAATCGGCTGCTCATGGAGAGAGAGTCGATGCCCTCTCCGCAGAACTCCATGGCCGAGTATAATGCCCCATCTACACCCATATCGCCTATGGTATAAAGTATCAGGTCCTTCCCGCTTACCCATCTGGATAGCTTGCCGCGATAGGCTATTTTAATTGTCGGCGGGACTTTCAGCCAGATTTCCCCGGTGGCCATAGCGTAGGCGATATCAGTCGACCCCATTCCCGTAGATAGAGTGCCTAAAGCTCCGCCGGTACAGGTATGTGAATCCGCCCCCACGACAATATCACCGGGGAATATTAGACCTTTCTCCGGCATCAGGACATGCGCAATACCCCCCTGGCCCAACTCAAAGTAGCGGGTCCCCTGCTCGCAGGCGAACTCCCGCAGTTGCCTGGCCTGCTCTGCCGAAGCCAGGTCCTTGTTGGGCACAAAATGGTCCGGTATCAGCACTATTTTAGAGGGATCAAAAACCTTGTCCACACCGATGCGCCGGAACTGTTTAATGGCCAACGGCCCGGTGCAATCGGTAGCCATCACCAGGTCCACCTTGACGCTTACAAACTCCCCCGGGCTGACCTTTTTTTTGTCACAATGGGCCTGAATTATTTTCTCGACTATGGTCAATCTGCTTACCCCTTAAAGATCCGCCTATTTATATTTTTCTTCCATAGCCCTGATTTGGGGCACACCGATAATCTCATTAAATTCTGACCAGGTGGTCAAATCGTTCATATATCCCTGCGGCGAATTGGTCTTCTTCAAGATTTCCAGCGCCCGGGAAACAGCCCTGGTAGCTACTAAGAGGGTAGTCAGGGGGAAACAAACGAATTTAAAACCAATTTCCTGAGCTTGTTGGGCATCAATTAAAGGAGTCCTTCCACCCTCAATTAAATTTAGCATTAAAGGTTTTTTGACCTCTTTGACGGCCCGTTTCATCTGGTCGACGGTCTCGTAGGCTTCAATAAAAACAAAGTCCACCCCGGCTTCAGCATATAAATTGCCCCGCCTGAGGGCCTCTGCGAACCCATCGGTGGCAATGGCATCGGTGCGAGCGCCAACCACGAAATCCGGATCATATTCATTCCTGGAATCTATGGCGGCCTTAATCTTGCCGACCATTTCATCAGCCGGGATGATGCGCTTGCCGGCCATATGGCCACACCTCTTGGGCCAGACCTGGTCTTCAATGAATAGTCCGGCGGCGCCCCCGCCGATGTACTCTTTGACTGTCCGGTAGACATTGATCGGATTCCCGTACCCGGTATCGGCATCGGTCATAAGAGGAATATTCACAGCCCGGGCGATTGAGGTTACCCTGTCACACATTTCTTTGAAAGAGACCAGCCCGACGTCTGGCATGCCAAGCAGGCTGGCAGCAGTGCCATACCCCGTATGAGTAATAATATCGAAACCGGCCCTCTCTGCCAGGACGGCCGTCAGGGCATCATAAACGCCGGGCATAAAGACCGTTCCCGGCTCATTTAACATCTTCCTGTACAGGGCTGACATTTTGGTACGCATAGGTTCACTCCTGTCGTATTTCCAATTAAAATCAATTTGCTTTGATAAGGACCTGTCGTTTTGATGGGTGGAGTGGGATAGGTCTATGTTAATAAATATATAGCTTGCCAGTGAGATATTCAAGGCACCGGTAGATCGCTCCGGCACGCTGTAGAGGCTACCGTCTCAATTGCGATGGCAGCCAGGGCAGACCCGTAGTCCAGATCTATATTTTCCAGAGTATCCTTCATATCGTGGTAGCCGCTGCGATTGATATCGTAATTCTCCATAAATAGCACCACGGGTATTCCACAGTCAGAAAAGATCTGCCCGTCGGTATTAAATAAGGAACTGCGGGGGTCTTCGTTGAGCCGGACTTCACCCTGCAGATATATGAATTTGGCTATCTCCGGAATTTGTGAGCCATCACTCCGCTGGCTGCGGCCCCTGCCCTTCCTTTGCGGACTTTGATTCCACTCGGAGGCCCCCATGTTCCAGAGGGCATTGGCGATATGCGCCTCGCGGG
>JAGDMY010000295.1 GCA_017860765.1 Chloroflexota bacterium
CCAATGCCCTGGGGGCCAACTATGCTCTGGTCTTTGCCAGGGGTGAAGGCGAAGGTCTCAATGCCTTTATCGTAGATACTGCCACACCCGGGTTCAGCATTCAGTCTACCTGTGACACGCTGGGGGTGAGAGGGGCCGGGACTTCTGTGGTCTTTCTGGATGAGGTGAAAGTGCCGCAGGAAAACCTGCTGGGCCGGGAAGGTGAAGGCTTTGGGGTGCTCCTGGAGGCCATCAGCGTCGAACGGCTCTGCGTAGGCCTCCAGGCCCTGGGGGTGGCGGAAGCCGCCTTGAGCGTATCCCTGGACTACGCCAAAGGGCGTAAGGCCCTGGGAAAGCCGATCACCAAATTGCTTACCATTCAATGGCATCTGGCGGAAATGGCTACTCAGATTGAAGCTGCCCGCTGGCTGGCCTACCGCACCGCTTTCATTCGCGACCAGGGGAAAGATATCAAATGCGAGTCGGCTATGGTCAAACTCTTCGCTTCCCAGGCGGCGGTCGAGGTGACCCGGATGGGAATGCAGGTCACAGGGGCCTACGGGGCCATGAGAACCATGCCTATCGAGCGGCTTTACCGTGACGCTAAAATGACCGAGATCTATGTCGGTATTGCGGAAGTGCAGAGGGTTATCATTGCCAACGCTTTGATTAAATGAGGGTTCAGCCTTCGGCCTGGATTTGTTTGATCCTGACGCAGCCCCAGGCCCCCATTTCCTCATCCTTGACAATCAGTATGCCCCGGACTCCGGGAATACTCTGAGCTCTGGCGATTCCCCCGGGAATATCTGCTTCAGTGATAATCAAATTTCCGATGGCTGTAGCCGCAGCATCCGATAGGATGGCTGTATCGGCCAGCACCACCACAGCGTCCGCTTTACCGAAGCTCAGCGAATGGCCGACTGTCCCGGAGGAGGTGCTGATGCCCAGGGGCGTCTCCTTGCCCTGGACCTCCAGTCCGATTTTGCCGCTGAGCGGCGATTTGCCGGCATAAATGCCGATCAGCCTGCTGGAGGTGCTGCGGAGATAGATGTCCCCGCCATTTTCGATAATTATCTCAGGGGAAAATCTGGCCAGGTCCTCACCCACATATTGAGCGATGGCCCCGGCCACCGCCGCCATCGGGCCTACCAGGGCTTTCTCGCCAGCTTCAGCCATGGCTTTCACGATCAAAGGGGCCTCCTTCTCCACGGCTATTGGTTCCAGAGTGGTGAGGAAAAGGGGGTGGGTGGAGATATATTTTTTTAAAATAGAACGGTACTTCAGGATGGATTTGCGGGCTTTGCTTTCCAGGTTGGAGGCAGCGCTGATATAGCAATCAGTCTCCTCAACGATGACGCTGAAGCTAAGCAGATCTTTGTTCTTAACCCAATTGCGGTAAGTCCGGGGCTGGTACATCGATGTTTAAAAGTGGAGTTCCATAGCCCGGGGCGGGCAGGCCTTGATGCAGAGGCCGCAGGCCACACATTTGGCATTATTGAAGCGGACTGTCAGGGTGCCCGGTTGATAATCGAAGGCCCCGGCCGGACAGACCGTGACGCAGGCCCCGCAGGAGGTACAGCGTTCCTCGTTACGGGTAACGTCCTGGCCGAGCGATTGGATTTTGACGCCGCAATCGATCAAGTATTGGACCCCCCGGTCGTATTGCTTCTGCTCGCCCTTTAACTCGACCACCATCAAGCCTTCGGCTTCAGGCGTGATAGAAGCCTTAAGGATGTTGAACTGTAGATCGAAGTCCTTAATCAGGCGGTAAAGGATGGGCTGGTCCACCATCCGCTTGGGGAAATGGAGCACCACCCTTTTGGCGGTTTTCCGGATTGATTTCTCTTTCTCTGCCATTTCTTTATTCTAAGTCAAGAAGTTAAAGCCCTTCCCTGTTCTATAAAGATTTGAGCTCTAATTCTCCTACTCCTTGATCGGGCGTTCATTCAGGGGTTTAAAATTGATGCCTGACTCCGGTCCGGGAAGAGGCGCGACGGGCTCGGTAAGCAAAAACTTCCCTGCCTGGATCCACTCCTTCAAAATAGTGGCGATTTCAACTGCCCTGGGATAGCTGGAAAGGGAGGCCGTCGGCACGGTTTTGCCCTGGACCTTAATCCTGCCGCTCCTGAGTTCAGCATAGCTGACTTCAGCCAGGGTGCCCGGCTCGCGATTAGGATAGGCGCCGGCATAGTCGATTACCGGGGCGTAAATCTCCTCATCGGCAATCGCCGCATATTTTAAGATCTCCTCATCGAGTATGGGTATGGGCACTCCAATGCCCACTGTCAAGGTACAGCCATAGCCCAGCATACTGGTCCCCACCAGATAGCGGGAGGTCATCTGTTTCAGGTCGCCGATAACGCATAGCGTTCCGGCCCCTCCCCGGGGAGTACCATTTTGAGATCGCGGCACATTCGGATTAAATTGGGTCCCTGGCCAGGCGACATAACCGATTCCGCCGCCCAGGAAGATGCGGGTGCCGATGCCGATGGTCTTATAATAGGGGTCTTTCAACAATGGCGAAAGCTGTCCGGCGCTGCAATAGCCGGCGCTGCCCAGGTTGGGTTTCAAGACGCCCATATAGGTATAGATAGTCTTATCTGAAAGATTGACCGCGACATTGTAGTTTTGATACGCGTTTCGCATATTGAAGAGCACGGCTTCATTCAGGTCCTTGAGGTTGATCCAGGTTTCCAGCCTCTTGCGGGGGTAGCAGTC
>JAGDMY010000060.1 GCA_017860765.1 Chloroflexota bacterium
GCCTGCATCCCGGCCACTCCGCCGCCGGCGACGAGGACCGTTTTTCTGGCAGCGTGGGGAAGCTCGTGCCGGGAGTCCTGCTCAAAGCCGATTCCGGGGTTCACGGAGCAGCGGTACTGGCGTTTGGTGGTAATGCCGGCAAAACATTCGAAACAGCGCAGGCAGGGCCTGATTTCATCTGATTTGCCAGCCCGCGCCTTTTTAGGCAAATCGGGATCGGCCAGAAGGGCACGGGCCACCATAACCACGTCTGCCTTGCCGGAGGCAATGATCTCCTCCATGAGCCCGGGATCGTTCAGGGCTCCCACCGTCGCTACGGGGGTTTTGACGTGCTTTTTGATCTCTGCCGCATAAATGACGTTAACCCCATCCGGCAGGAACATGCTGGGATGGGTAACTGTAAACACCTCGGCCATTTCGTGGCTTCCGGCGGAAACATGGATCAGGTCGGCCTTTCCATCCAGCTGCCTGGCGATCTTTATGCCTTCGTCGATGCCGTAACCTTGTTCATAACACATGGACCCGCTGATACGGACATCGACCGGAAATCCGCGGCCGCATTTCTCCTTGATCCTGGCGATGATGGCCAGCAGAAGGCGGCAGCGGTTCTCCAGGCTGCCACCCCACCGGTCTTTGCGGTGGTTCACTTTGGGATCCAAAAACTGGTTGAGAAGCCAGCCGTGCCCGGCATGGATAGTCACCATGCCGAATCCGCAGAACCTGGCAAAGGCCGCCGCATTAGCATAGGCCTCAATGGTTTCTTCGATTACAGGCTCAGGCATGGCCGGGACAAATTGTCCCAGTGCATTAAGCCCATCAACGGCCCCGTAGATCTGGTTGCCCCTTCTGGCACTGCCATAGGAATTCGCCCCGGTATGCTGCAGTTCAATGGCCGCCACTGCTCCGTGCCGGTTAATGGCGGTCGCCAGTCGGTAGACTGGAGGGAGGGCAGAGGGGTCGTCGAGATAGATGTTATCGCCTTCTCCGATAACCCCTCGCTTGCTGTCCGCGGCAGCAGAGCCGATATTAACAGTCGCCGCACCTCCCAGGGCCTTGCGCTCAAAGAAGGCGATAGTCTCGTCAAGGGGATAATTTTTGGATGAATAATACTCGTAGGCGATCGGTGCGGAAAAAATACGATTGCGGAAAAGAGTATCCCCCAGCTGTATCGGAGAAAAGAGGTGCGGATATTTACATGCGTACATTTTTGTTCGCCGCGGCCCGGGGCGGCAACTCCTTTTTTTCTGGATAGTCTTCAACGACCATTAACTTTACCCTTATATTACCATCTCCCGGAGAAGAAAGTAATGTCAGCTTTCCCGCCCGGCTTTGACAGCGGGCCATCGCCTTTATACAATAAAGCATTCCCTTCAGGGAGAATATTTAAGCTGAGGTGCGACGAAAATGGAACTGAAGACCTACAAATGCTATACCGGTAAGAAGCTCATGCCCTGGGGCAAAGCCACGGTCGTAAAGAATGCCAAAGGCCTGGTCTTCCTTGGTGGAGTTACGGCCGGGACAGAGGAATACGACGTGAGGTCGCCGGATTACCTGGATAAAAAAATGGTGGTCCAGGACCCGGGCGCACAGTGGCGCAATGTCCTCGAAAAAATCAAGGCTTACCTGGAGGAACTGGGAACTTCCCTGGACAATATCATCAAGATGACCCTCTATGTCAAGGGCCCCTTCCCCAACGGGGTAGCCAGGTCACCCAATAACCGGATGGACGTCCTGGACGCCTTTTTTAGAGAGCATTGCCCGCGGCTGGCCAGCGATAACAATCCGCCGCCTTCCGAATTAATCGGAATTGCAGGCCTGGCCCATCCTGACATGATCGTGGAAATAGTGGTGGTAGCCGCCTTGCCTGACTGAACAGGCGGGGAGAGCCGGTCTAATTTCGATCGGCGGCAGGCAATCCGCTCTGAACTTTAGAAGCGGACCACATCGTCGGTAAACTCGGTGGCTAAAAAAAGAAGCAGTTCATCCCGGAGATGCCGGGTGATGAGGAAGTTCTGCCGGACATGCTCCCGGCCGTTTTCCCCCAGCCATTTGGCATATTCCGGATTAGTAAGCAGCTGCCTGATGGCATAGGCCGTTCCCTCGATCCCGTGCGAAAGAAGGCCAGTAAACCGGTTCCTGACCTGGAGAGGGATTCCACCTACGGCCGAAGCTACCACCGGTTTGGCCTTCCAGAGCGCTTCACTGACCGTCAGGGCGAAACCCTCCCGCAAGGACTTCTGCACGATTATGGTCGAGGCCCTCTGCAGCGCATTGATCTCAATGTCACTGCCGGGAGGAATAAGCAGGATGTGGATGTCCCGGTTGCCGCCGGCCCTCTCGCGAACTTCAGCCAGCACCTTTTCCGACTCCGGGTCATCATCGGCTGTGCCGCCCGCAAAGACCAGCTGGCACTCCGTGCTGTTTCTTACTATTTCAAAAGCTTGAATTACGCCGACCGGGTCTTTCAAATAGTCGAAGCGGGAGACCTGGGTGATAATAGGCTTGTCTTTATAAATCCCATATTTGGTCAGCACGGCGTCAATGGTCTCCGTCGGCAGGTCACGGTTCTTATCGCTCAGCGGGTCGATGGATGGAGGGATGAGATACTGAGGGATAGGCAGTTCTTGAGAAAAAGACAGGCTGGAAAAGACTGCCGCGTCGTATTGAGTTACGAAAGGTTCCAAAAACTTCCAGACCTCGCGATTGGGATGTGAGATATCAATATGGCAGCGCCAGATCCATCTTTTACCGATATCCTTTTTGCGGGCTACCAACCCGGCCGGTTGAGGGTCGTGAACAAAAACGACATCCCCGTTGACTTCCAGCCGCTCGAGGTTGTGGCGGGTGACCTCACTGAAGAGGCTATAGTCAGCGGCAGATATTTCCTCCCCTCTGCCGTGAAGTAAATTGTGAAATTTCTTGGTAACCTTATAAAAATCCGGCGTGCCTTCAATGATATTCCAGCGGGCATCTACACCCAGTTGCCGGAGCAGGGGGACAATGCGACTCAAAAGCTCCGCTACACCACCCCCGGTAAAAGTGGAGTTGATATTCTGAATGACTCTCCCCTGGAGCTTGGCTGAAATTAACCTGAGTTCCTCGATGGTACTTTTCCCCACGACCGGGGCATAGTCATCCAGACTTACTGGATATGTTTTTCGATTAGCTTTATCAGTGATGATCTTAGTCCTTCCAGGGTATAAGTATATGGGTCGATGCGCGAAATCGCCCGCCCGAGTTCCTCTTCTCCCAGGCTCTCAATCATCCAGATGGAAAAGTCGTTAAGTCCTTTTTCAGATCCCAGCCTCGATTCAAAGATGTGATAATAAAGTGAACCCAGGCTGATCTGGCGCAGAGCGCCGATAAACTCCCGCAGATCGTAGGCAATGTAGGGGGAGGGATAAATGAACCTGGTCGATTTCACAAAGTAGAACTCGTGGCCCTCCATGGCTTCCCGGTGGTTGGGGTGCTGCCCCAGGTGCTCTTCGATGATATTCACCAGTTTTTCTCTGAAGCCCGCCAGGTCATGAAAGAAGAAGGGGTTCACGCTGGCCAATCTTTCCCCGAGCACCCCATCTCCCAGAGAGTCTGCTACCCAGACTGCGAAGTCATTGGGCGGTTCAGGAACGAGATAGTGATGTTCCTGTAAAAATTGGTGGGTGTGATAGTAGATGACGCCCTCGGGCACCTGCTTTAGCACACTCACCAGCTCAATCAAGTTCTTAGCTTTGAGCCCGGTCATTTTCTTAAGCAGAGATAAGCCGTAAAAATGGAAGGGCTGCCTGGCCATTTTAGATGATCGTCCGTAGTTGACCACAATACGCCGGATCTCGCTATTGGACACTACAATATCGCTGCCATTCAGTGCCTTGATGCCCACACAGTCGTAGCGTATTTCGGTCACATGGCCTTCATCACCGGACTCGAGCCGGATATAATCACCTATCCGTACTTGCTGTGTCGGTCCTGCGTGAAATCGGGTGAATAGACCCGGTGTGGTACTTCCTACAGTGGACTTGTAACAGCCCCAGCAGAGAATTTCACAGTTATGCAGTCCTTCGCCACCGGAAAGAGTGATGTGGTTGGCTTCCCAGCCTCCCGGGCCTGCCGAACCCCTGGCATCCCGGCCCAGTCTTTTATTGCAGGGTGTATAGAAGTGTGAATGAGTACGTTTTTCACACTCGCAGCGGCCGCCTGACCTTTCCCAGGCTTTTAACAGGGTTTGTTCGCTAAACGCCATCTATATCTTTGTCTTTCTTAGCTTCCAATTAAAAACAGGACAATTGATCGGCAGTTGTAGACCAGCGCAGGGCTCTCAACTTTTGGGAAATTTAAGTAATTATACTACAAACTACCCCGCGTTGCCTAACTTCTTAAAACTGGCAATGGGGTGTCCCATCTTAAAGGTCATTGTGATGACCAATTTTGGTTTCCGGGGATCTCACGAGGAGGCCAGGTACTGCAGCATAGTTCGAATATCCGTGGTCGGCTGCCGGCAGCTGAAGTCCCGGCAGACATAGGCAGTCGCCCGGTTGTCCAAGCTCTTTTGCTGCCTGGTGTAGGGGGCCAGAAGGGCGATTTCCGGGGATTCAGCCTCGGACGGCACCAGAAGCACCACCTTGTTTGGTATAAAATCCCTCTCCATGGCTTTGAGCATTTCCTGTGTATCTGCGGCATTTGAAGCGCCGGCAATAACCACCTCAAAACAGGGCCCCACCGCAAAGTCGATAGCCACCATTAACTGAGTATATGCGGAAGGGGAGTCCAGGATGGCGGGAAAAGCCCTGCCAATTTGGGCGGCTTTCTTCTCTAATTCCGGGTTGCCGGTAATTCGTCCCAGCCGCAGCAGATTCAGCATGGCTACCGAATTACCGGAAGGGATGGCTCCGTCATATATCTCTTTTTGCCGCACAGGCAGCTGTTCAGCATCGTCTGCGGTAAAATAAAAACCTCCGTGATGGTCATCCCAGAAATGCTCCAGGAGGACCTGGTTGAATAAAAGGCCCTGCTTCAGGTAGGCGATATTGAAAGTAGTCTCATATAACTCCACCAGCCCGTAAATCAAAAAAGCATAGTCATCCAGATGTGCCGGGACCGCGGACTCGCCATCGCGATAGCGATGGAAAAGCCGCCCCTCCCTGTCAAGCATATTCTCCAGGATGAAATTGAGGGCGGACTGGGCTGCGGCGGCATATTTGGGCTCGTTTAAAACCCTGGCGCCCTCGGCCAGGGCAGCCACCATAAGGCCATTCCAGTCCGTCAAAATTTTGTCGTCTTTCAAAGGACGAACCCGCTGGTTCCGTCGGGCCAGAAGCTTGGAATTGATTAAGTCTATCCGTTGGCTCAATTCGTGCAGGGGCATTCCCCTGGCAGCCGCGCTTTCCTCCAGGGTTTGGCTCAGATATAGAATATTGCTTACGGTTTTTTCCTGCGCGGTATCCTGGCCGAAGTTGCCGTTCTCGGCGATATCGAAGGTCTTGAGAAACAGGTCTAACTCTTCAGGACTGAGCACCTGCTTGAGTTCATCCGTCGACCAGAGGTAAAACTTGCCCTCCTGGCCCTCACTATCAGCGTCTTCGGCACAATAGAACCCCCCTCCAGGCGCGGTCATTTCCCGCAGAACATACTCCAATATTGCGCGGGCAGTCGCGGCATAATCCGGCTTTCGGGTGGCCTGGTAGGTTTCGAGATAGGCCGCAACCAGTTGGGCCTGGTCGTAGAGCATCTTCTCGAAATGGGGCACCCGCCAGAAACGGTCTGTGGAATAACGGTGGAAACCGGACCCAATCTGGTCATAAAGGCCGCCGGACCTCATTTTCTGCAGCGTTTTCTCTACCATTTCCAGGGCCTTTCCGTCGCCAGTCCGCTTCCAATATCTCAGCAAAAAGAGCAGATTGTGAGCGGTGGGGAATTTCGGAGCCTGGCCAAAACCGCCGTACTCCGGATCAAAACGCCGGCCAAGCTCCTGGAAGGCCAGATGCAGCAACGGTTCGCCCGGTTCCAGGCTGCCGGGCAGTGGCTGCGAGACTTTGCCTAAGGCCGCGGTTATCTCCTGGGCCGAGTCCCGGACTTCCTTTTGCCGGGTGTTCCAGATCTCCTGAATGCGGGGTACCAGGTCTACCATCCCCGGCCGCCCAAACCTGGCCTCCCTGGGGATATAGGTGGCAGCAAAAAACGGCAGTTTATCCGGCGTCATAATTATGCTGAGAGGCCATCCGCCGCTGCCTGTCATGCTCTGGCAGACCGCCATATAAAACAAATCGATGTCCGGGCGTTCTTCACGGTCAACTTTTATGGAGACAAAAGCCGCATTCATCAGGCGGGCGACCAGGGGGTCCTCGAAAGACTCGCGGGCCATAACATGGCACCAGTGACAGGTTGAATAGCCTATCGAAAGAAATACAGGCTTGTTTTCTCTGGTAGCTCTGGTGAAAGCCTCCGGTCCCCAGGGGTACCAATCGACGGGATTTTCTGCATGCTGACGTAGATAGGGGCTTTTCTCAAAAGCCAGCCGATTCTGTTTTTTAGCGCTCATAGAATCGATTTTGCACCTCTTCCTCCAGTATAGGTGAATCCAGGGGAAAATACCCGGGCGAGGCCGGAGGGACTCAAGTCCTTTTTCCTCCAGCATCCTTCAACAACTGTGCAGACCGTGGTATAATCGTTACCGAAATAAATCTGAGGGATGTGACATGTGAACGGCAAACCAAACGGTCTTCCCTTATTGTTTCTTAATATCATTGGCTTTCTCGGAACGGTAATCGTGAACGGACTGGCTGCCGCCTTGCCGCTTAACAACAAGACCACAGGGGAATTATCCGATCAATATCCCAACCTGTTCGTCCCGGCGGGTCTCACCTTTTCAGTTTGGGGCCTGATCTATCTTCTCCTGGCGGTCTTTGTTATTTATCAAGTCCAGGCTAACATTAAAAATGATACAGTATTAATGCCTGCTTACCGGAAAATCGGGGTCCGCTTCCTGCTCGCCTCTATCCTGAACATCGCCTGGATATTCGCCTGGCACTACCAGGTTGTGGGGGTGTCGGTCATAATAATGATCCTCCTGTTGGCCTCGCTGATTTCAATATACCTGAGCCTGGGAATTGGCAAATCCAACGCCCCCAGAAAAGAGCAATATCTGGTCCATCTGCCCTTCAGCGTGTATCTCGGCTGGATTACCATAGCCACGATTGCCAATATCACAGCCTGGCTGGTCGAAATTAATTGGGATCGATTTGGATTTAGCGATCAATTTTGGGCCGTGCTGGTTATTATAGTGGGTATTGGTATTGCAATATATCAACTAACCCGCAGGGGGGATATCTACTTTAGCCTGATCGTAGACTGGGCGCTGCTGGGAATCCTATTAAAAAGATTGGCAACCACACCCGTCGTTGAAAGCGTGATTCTCTTCGCAGTCATTGGACTGGCTCTTATTACTCTGGGTGTGATACTCCAGATTTTGCGCGGGAAAGTGTATATCAGGCGGGAAGAGGAATAAAAAACGCCCGTGGGAAATGACAGCCAGCACTCGAGTGAAACCAATTTACAGCGACCGGTTGCGCCGTAAAAAGAAGATTGCACTCAGGCCGATGGCAAGGCAGAAAACAAGGACATAAACAATCAGAA
>JAGDMY010000296.1 GCA_017860765.1 Chloroflexota bacterium
CCTCCTCTGGATGGCTCGAAAATACTGGCTGGACTCTTACCGGATGCCGGGGCTCGCTTCATATATTCGATGGAACAGTATGGCCCGCTGCTACTGCTATTGTTGATTGTTACTGATTCAGTGGGCACGATACTCTGGCCCCTGGTAAACTTGTTGTATGGAATTCTGACCACCATAGTATCATAAGGCTTTTAATCTTGGCGGCAAACGGGGGAGCAGAATGAATTACCTGGTGAATCTGGACAAGTTCTATGGACCCTTGGACTTATTGCTATACCTGCTGGAAAAAGAAGAAATGGATATTTACGATATTCCCGTAGCCCTTATTGCCGACCAGTATATCCAATATCTTCAGACCACCGGGCGAATTGATTTGGAAAATATCGGGGATTTCTTAAGCATGGCTTCATACCTGCTCAATTTGAAATCGCGGATGCTGCTGCCGGGTGCCTGGGAGGAAGAAGCAGATGAGGCGGAAATGCCAGATCCCCGCGAGGAACTGGTGCAAAGAATAATGGAATACAAACAATATAAGCAGGCGGCGGAGCTATTAGCGACGCGATTCGATGCTGACCATGCCCGGGTGTTTTTCCGGCAGGGACGGGATGAAATTGAAGCCATTGAAAGGGAAATCTGCAGCAGTCTAGGAGTTCTGCTGCGTGCCTGGCAAGCGGTTCTAGCCAGGTCTCTCCCGGAACCAAAATATATCTTGCCGGAGAACGATGTGGACGTGGGAGAAAAAATGCAGGCTATTTTACAGCGCTTGCCGGCCAATGGAGCCGTGGTCCTGTTCCAGGATTTCTTAACCGGCATTTCTTCTCGCCGCGAGGCTTTGGCCTATTTTCTGGGCCTGCTGGAATTGGTCAGGCTGCAAAAAGTGGAGGCGAGTCAGGAGCAGCGCTTCGGCGCGATAAGACTATGTTTACGGGTGGCGGTTGAATATGTTGATGCGGGATGAAATCAAGGCGGAGATTGAGGCACTGCTGTTCGTCAGCGGTGAACGGGTCGGTATGGAAGAACTGCTGGAAATACTGAGCCTTACGGAGCCAGATTTTAAGCAGATCATGCAGGAGATGATGGCAGATTGCCATCAATCCCACCGCGGCATCCAGATAATGGCCTTGGATGGCGGTTATGTAATGGGAACTAAACCAGAGTATGCTGCAGTGGTGAGCCAGATGTTCAAGCCGGCTAGCCGGCGTTTGTCCCCGGCAGCCCTGGAGACCTTGGCTATCATAGCTTATCGCCAGCCCCTGAGCAAAGCCGAGATCGAGCAGATCCGAGGAGTGAAAAGCGATCGGGTCCTTACGACTCTAATGGAAAAGGGTATAATAAAGGAAACAGGCAAAAAGACAGGTCCGGGTAGACCCATCTTGTACGGGACTACCCATGAATTCCTCAAATTATTTGCCCTGTCCAGTCTGCAGGATTTACCTGCACTTGAAGATGGAGGAGAGAAGCAAAGTGTCTGAGCGTTCTATCGAGGAAGAAATAAAAATCAGAGCCCAGCAAGGCAAAAAAATTGCCCGCTATATGAGCAGTACCGAAGAGTTGGTCGAGGAACAGATACGGAAAGCTCGCGAAAGAGGCGAGTTTGATAATCTGGAAGGAGCCGGCAAACCGTTGGATCTTTCGGAGAACCCTTACGAACCGCCGGAACTTCGCATGGTAATGAGAATCTTGAAAAATAACGATTTTACTCCCTATTGGATTCAGCTGGGAAAAGATATCGATGCAGATACCGCCAAGCTGTGGAAAGAGGTGGAGAGATTTAGGAAATATTCTTTGACCTAAATGAATCAGAAGCAGGATGCGGCGGCGGTCAAGCGTTATGAGAAGAAAAAGGCGCTGTTTTATCTGGAGAAACGACGGGAATTCGAGAAAATGCACAAAAATATTTTGAATTATAATTTACACTGTCCCACCTTTCGGCTGGGCAGAGCCAATATCGAAGTTGATGAGGAGATGGGCAAAGTGATTGCCGCTATAGATGGGGCTATCGAGGCAGCCAAAACCAGCCAGACTTCATAACTAAGACCTCGATGCACTCCGGGATGTGCGTTAAACTGGGAGGATGAGGCCACCGGTTAAAAATAGTGAAGTGGGGAATGTGAATTGAGAAGCGACATTGAGATAGCACAGAGCGCCGGGATGAAACCTATTGTGGAAATTGCTCATTCAATTGGGCTGGGTGAGGATGATATCGAGTTATATGGCAAATATAAATGCAAAGTATCGGTGCATAGCTGGGAAAGGTTGAAACAGCGACCCTCGGGGAAACTGGTGCTGGTAACCGCGATTAATCCCACCCCGGCCGGGGAAGGGAAGACTACTACCACGGTAGGACTGGGGATGGCCTTGAACCGGGTCGGCAAGAAGGCTATTATCGCTTTGCGGGAACCGTCGCTGGGCCCCAGCTTTGGCATTAAAGGCGGTGCTGCCGGCGGGGGATATGCCCAGGTTGTGCCCATGGAGGATATCAACCTGCATTTCACCGGAGATTTTCACGCAGTGACGGCTGCTCACAATCTCCTGGCGGCCATGTTGGACAACAGTCTCCACCAGGGCAATCCCCTGGGGATTGATCCCCGGCAAGGGGTGTTACGCCGGGTTATGGACCTGACTGAGAGAGCATTAAGAAACATAGTGAGAGGCTTAGGGGGGAGAGCTGACGGCATACCCCGGGAGTCA
>JAGDMY010000297.1 GCA_017860765.1 Chloroflexota bacterium
GGAAATTCCGCCTTCGGGATTGCCTGTGAGCCGCCTGTTGGTGGTGGACGTAAGAGTGAGGCGGCGATGACTACCAGGATGCCGGCGATGATGCCGCTGATAAGGAAAGCCTGAGACCAGCCGAAAGTGTCGATCAACCTTTCATTTCCCGGGACTATAAGCAAAGTACCCAGGCCGGAGCCAGATGAGACAATGCCCAGGGCTAACCCGCGCTTTTGCGTAAACCAGCGGGACACCACCGCAGTTCCTATACCAAAAGCACCGCTCAGCCCGAAGGCCTCGATCAAAGCATAGGTTAGAAAAAACTGCCAGAGGGTTTGCACCTGGGAGGAGAGAATCAGGCCAAGGCCAATCATAATGCCGCAGATTATCATTAGTTTCGCGGCGCCATACCTGTCAGCCAACCAGCCCACCCCGATGGAGAAGGCGCCCCGGATAATCAAGGATACCGAATATACCAGCGAGACCGTTTCCCTGTCCCAGTTGAAATATTCCCCCAGGGGCTTAAAAAAAACGCCGTAGCTGTACATCAGGCCATAAGAAATGGCAATCATCAGGGCGCCAGCCGCCACTATCACCCAGCCATAAAAGAATTTTTTCCGGGCGACCCGGGCCTGCGGAAGAGTTTGATTTACCATTGATAAATGAGGCTCCTGGCAGGTAGTTTTTTGGGCAAAGCGATCCTTTCACTGATATTACCATGTTGACCTCAACTTCTTCCAGCCATATGAGAACCGGCCCGGCCTGAGTTTTCGGATGTGCCCTAAACCGCTATAATACACTCAGACGGATCAAGGAGACGCAAATGCAAATTGTGAAAGTCCCCCAGCTGGCCTGGTTTGGCCCTCGGGAATTCGAGTTTCCTCTGCCTGAGGACTGGCAGGTCAAGATGTGTTATATGGACGGGTATAATAGCCCGGAGCTAAGGCCGGAGGAAATCCGCCAGGCCCTGCGGGAACCCATTGGCACCCGACCCCTCAGCGAAATCGCCAAAGGCAAGAAAGAGGTGGTGATTGTTTTTGATGATCTTGCCAGAGTCACCAGGGCTGCCAGGATAGTCCCTGTGGTCCTCGAGGAACTGGCCGCTGCGGGCATCCCCGATGATAATATCCGTTTTATCTGCGGTCTGGGGCTGCATGGCGTGATGTATCGTTCTGACCTGGCCAAAAAATTAGGCGAGGAGGTGGTATCCCGCTTCCAGGTCTTTAACCACAACGCCTTTGGAAATTGTGCCTATGTCGGAACAACCACCACTTTTAAAACCAGAGTCCACATCAATGAAGAATATCTTAAGTGTGATCTGAGGATCTTGATCGGGGCCTGCGTTCCCCACCCGCTGGCAGGTTTCGGCGGCGGCAGCAAATTGATTTTACCGGGTATCGCTTCATGCGAAACTATCAGCTGGCACCACAGGGCCGGCGGACTGACCCCGGACACCATTACCGGCTCGAATAAGCCGGTGAAAGGAATGGGATTGATTGAGGACAATCCCTTTAAAAAAGACATCGATGAGGCTGCTGAATTAGCGGGGGTTGACTTCTTGATTAACAGCGTGGTCAACCTCTGGGGAGAATCAATAGCCGTTTATTGCGGCGAATGGAAACTTTCCTATGCCGCCGCGCTAGAACGGGCGAAAAAACACTACGCAACCCCCATGGTGTGGGACCAGGACATCGTTATTTCTAACAGTTACGCCAAAGCCAGCGAGTCCCTCATAAGTATGCAGGTGGCCATGCCTATGCTAAGCTCAAAAGGCGGGGATATCGTGGTCATCGCCAACGCCCCCGAAGGGCAGGTCCCTCATTACCTGATCAGTCCTTTCGGTAAAACTACCTATGCCAGCCAGTATGTCCCCTGTCAGATCCCCGCACATATTCACAAAGTGATTGCTTTCACCGAATACCCCCACAGGGGAAGCAGCTGGTTCGGTCAGAACCAGAAGATAACTTACCTCAGTCAGTGGGACAGGGTGGTTCAATACCTGCGGGAAACCCATGGTGCCGGAACACGCGTAGCTGTCATTCCGGATGCCACCAATCAGTTCTTTCTCCAGCCTGGCATATCGACTTCTGGAACTCGACCCGCCTGATCCGCCGGCTAATGACTTTGAAAAAGAGTTGTAAGACCTTCTTGCAAAGTCACTGCCGGCAGGAACTTCATAATTTCTCCCGGCATCCATAACGATCTATTGGACTAGAAGGAGGTTAAAATGACTGCACGGGAGGCTGGCAACTGGCTGCCTATCTCTGCCCTGGAGATAGGATTCAACGAAAACAAGCTGCCTTCAACGGCTGAGCTGGCTGGCAAAGAGATCAACCTCTTCTTCCAGAATAAAGCGGCCATAAAATATCACTTCCGAGATGCGCGGAGCCTGGTCTGGGAGGCGACCTGTGGGACAGAACGGCCGGTCCCCAGAGATGAATCATACGAAGCTATCAAAATCGAACAAGGGCTTTATTTTGTAGATTATGTCAAGCAGAGAGAACCCCGGAAATCTGTGTCTGCAAGCCTTAATTTCAATACCCGCCAGGCATTGGTCATTAACTGCACAGTACCGAGCCGTAGAGAAGCCGGCCGGAGTTTAATAGTAAGAATGGGCGGCGGCCTCGATTTGAGTCCGATGAAGGTTGAAATCCTGAAGGCCGGCATCGATGTTTCTCCATCTGAGACAGCCCCTCTTAAGAG
>JAGDMY010000061.1 GCA_017860765.1 Chloroflexota bacterium
CTGGCATGAGGTGGATAGCTATGAAAATATCCTGTTGTGCGAGCCGGGCCAGGCCTGGAAACTGATTGAAGAGCAGGCTACCTGGCCCAACGGCGATATCCCGGTAGACCCCTCGGGAGGGGTAATGTCTACCAACGCCATCGGGGCCACCGGCCTGCACCGCATCGCCAATGCCGCCCTGCAGATCAGGGGAGATGCCGGCGAGAGACAGGTCAATATGAAAACCGGAATGGCGATGGCCTATGCCATGGGTGCCGACCAGTTCGGCACCGTAATAATTTTAAATAAGACGCTATGATATTGGAGGATATGCCATGGACCAGAAACCAACAACGGACTACATCCGTGTGCCCCATAGATTGACCGCCAGCTGGCGGGAGCCGGCCGGCCTCTTTGTCAACCGCTTCTTTCTCAAAATCAGGGACAAAAAGGAATTCTGGGCTGTCAAATGCCCGAATTGCGGGGCGGTGTGGGTCCCCCCCGAGATTGTCTGCGGCAAGTGCAAGATCCGCATCGAAGATAAGCCGCAAAACTGGCTCAAGCTGGGACCCCGGGGCACCCTGCTGGCCGCCTACCATGTGACCGGGGCCAGGGAGATCGATCCCTCCACCGGCTGGCATCCCGACGGACAGGTCTTCAATCCCATCGGCTTCATCCGCCTGGACGGGGGCAATGAATGGACCCTCATGGCCCATGTCATGGAGGAGCCCGATGCCAGAAACCTGCGGCCCGGAATGAAGGTCGAGCCGGTCTGGAAGCCTCAAAAGGAGCGCCGGGGCACTATGCAGGATATCAAATGCTGGAGGGTCGTGGAGAAATAAGATGGCAGAGAATGTGAAAGAGGAAGAGGTCCTCATCGGGGAAAGACATTTTGACAGCATCTTCACTTATGACGCCGGGGCTACCCGCAGCAAGTTCCTGACCGCCCTGCGGGACCACCAGAAGATCCTGGGGATCAGGTGCCCGCAGTGCCAGGAGGTCTATGTGCCGCCCAGGACGACCTGCAACAAGTGTTTCTGCAATATGAATGAGTTCGTGGAAGTAGCCCCCACCGGTACTTTGACCACCTACACCATCGTCTACCGGCCGGAGCCGTTTTATCCCCTGGAGCCGCCTTTCGTTTACGGGATCATCAAACTGGACGGGGCGGACACCGCACTGGTCCATTTCATCAACGAGGTGGACCTCCAGCAGGTCAAGAGCGGCATGCGCGTCCAGGCGGTCTTCAAGAAGGAAAGGACCGGCAGCATCCTGGATATCCACTATTTCAAGCCGCTGGCTGGCTAAGAGGAGAGGTGGACGGAGTTCTGGCCGGAAACCGTTATTTTCTATTAAAGAGAAACGGGGTTCAGACCTGTGATCACTGAAAATAACTCCAAATCGGCTTTATCTCCCTACCGCGTGCTGGACCTGACCGAAGGCGGCTGCATGCTGGGCGGGCGGATGCTGGGTGACCTGGGCGCGGACGTAATCAAGATTGAGCCTCCCGGAGGCAGTCCTTCCCGCATCGCCCCTTTCTACAAGGATATCCGCGATCCGGAAAAGAGCCTCTGGTGGTTCGCCTATAATTTTAATAAAAGAGGCGTCACTCTCAATATCACCCTTCCCGCAGGGCAGGAACTCTTTAAAAAATTGGTCGCTTCGGCCGATATTGTCCTGGAGTCCTTCGAACCCGGCTATCTGGGACAGCTCGGGCTGGGATATCCCGACCTGGCAAAGATCAAGCCGGGTATTATCATGACGTCGATAACCCTCTTCGGACAAAGCGGCCCCAAGGCTCATTATAAAGGCAGCGACCTCACGGCCTGGGCCAGCGGCGGCTATCTCAACGCCTGCGGCGACCCTGACCGGGCTCCGGTCTGGATCAGTTTCCCCCAGTGTGAATTATTCGGCGGGGCGGATGGTGCCATAGGGGCATTGACCGCCCTCTGGCAGCGCCACAAATCGGGCCGGGGCCAGCACGTGGACGTCTCGCTGCAGGAATGTGCCATGTCGCCTACTCTGAATGTCCTCCCGATGTGGGGGGCCAATAAAGTTGACTATAAAAGACTGGGCATCAATCTGTTTATACCCACCACGGGGGTCCGTGAGACTATCTATTACCGCTGCCGGGACGGCTATGTCATGATTTTGCTCATGGGCGGCAATGAACCGTTTGTCAGTTCGTCAGCCCGGATGGTGAAATGGATGGCCGAAGAGGGGATGGCCCCGGAGTGGCTGCAAAAGCTGGACTGGGCTACGGACTATAACGCCATCTCACTGGGGCAGGACCTGGCCACCCGCGTGGCTGAAACTGTGGAGAAATTCACCTTAACCAAAACCAAAGCCGAGTTATATGAAATCGGTGCTATGAAAAGGAACATTCTCATCGCTCCCCTCTCGGATACCCGGGATATCAGCCAGGATGTTCAGCTCCAATTCCGCGGCTACTGGCTGAAAATAGCCCATCCCGAGCTAAAAGAAGCCCTGACCTACTGCGGGCCCTTTATCCGGATGAGCGAATCTCCTCTGAAATACCGGCTGCGGCCTCCTCTCATCGGGGAACACAATCAGGAAATCTACGGCCGGGAGATGGGCTTCTCTCAAGAAGAACTGCGATCCTTGAAGCAAAAGGAGATTATCTGAAGAGTTATGGAAAAGGTGTTTGAGGGCATCAAGGTGGCGGAATTTGCCTGGGCTGTAGTCGGGCCCACTACCTCAAAGTACCTGGCCGACCACGGCGCGACTGTCATCAAAATTGAATCACACAAAAGGATAGAGCTCCTCCGTGAGACCAGCCCTTTTGCCAATAACCTGCCGCATCCCGACGGCAGCGCTTATTTCGGCCGACAGAACTCCAATAAATACGGCGTGAGCATTGATTTGCAGCACCCCAACGGGAGGAAGCTGGCCTGGAAGCTCATCGAATGGGCAGACATCGTGACCGAGTCCTTTTCCCCGGGCACCATGGAAAAATGGGGCCTGGACTATCAGGCCGTCAGAAAAACGAAACCGGATATCATTTACCTGAGTTCGAGCATGCAGGGGAGAGGTGGTCCCCACGAGAGCTATGCCGGCTACGGGATGAATGCCGCCTGTCTGGCCGGATTCGGACTGGTAAGCGGCTGGCCGGACCGGATGCCGAGTCCCCCCTATGGGGGCTATACCGACTATATCGCCCCGCGTTTCAATGCAGCGGCTTTAATCGCGGCCCTGGAATACCGCCGCCGGACAGGCCGGGGACAATGGCTTGAGGAGTCCCAGTTCGAAGCCTCTTTGCATTTCTTTTCACCCCCGGTGATGGACTATCAGGTCAATGGCCGCATCCTGAACCGCAACGGGAACCGCCTGGATAACGCAGCGCCTCACGGGGTCTACCAATGCCAGGGAGATGACCGCTGGATAGCCCTGGCAGTCTTTAGCGAAAAAGATTGGCAGGCTTTCTGCACTGCTCTCGGCAATCCTGTCTGGACGCAGCGGGAGGACTTTTCCAGTCTGGCCCTCCGTAAAAAGAATGAGGATGAGCTGGACCGGCTGGTAACGGAATGGACCCTGGGGCATACGGCTCAGCAGGCTGAAAGCATATTGCAGAGCGCCGGCGTACCCTGCAATATAGTGGAAAGATCATCTGATGTTTACCAGGACCCCCAGCTCGCCCACCGCGCCCGCTTTACCAGACTGGACCACCCAGTCATGGGCAGCCAGGAATTCGAGACCCAGACTACATTTTTACTCTCAGAAACGCCCCGGGAGTTAGACCGGCCTTCTCCCTGCCTGGGTCAGCACAATGAATACGTCTTCAAAGGACTGCTGGGTATCCCCGATGAAGAATATGCCGGGTTTATCGCCGAGGGCAGTATTACCACCCGGATGACCCGCGAATTGAAGCCGAATATGTAGGGATTTACTGCCCCCTGGTTACCAGTTCCAGCAGGACCCCGCTGGCGTTTTTGGGATGGACGACGATCCGCCCCTCCGGTTCGTCCGGAATCGGTTCACGCCGGGTCAGCACCACGCCTTTCTTTTGCAATTCCTGATAGGTTTTGTCCAGGTCGTCTACTACCAGAGCGACATGATAGATGCCCTCCCCCCGGTTGGCCAGGCGCCTGGCGACGGCGTTAGTCATATCCCCTTTGTGGTCCGGTTCGAGCAGTTCGATATAGCTATTTCCCAGGCTCAGGAAGCGGTTCCTTATTCCTTCGGGGCCGACCCTATCGGTTTTGACCACCTTTAACCCGTAGGTATCTGTCCATAGCCTCGTGGACTCCTCCATATCGTTAACCACCACTCCGAAATGGCTCATTCTGATGATCATATTTCCTCCGTAATCTCATTCGACGTTTTAGCGGCCCTTATAATCGGCTTCCCTTTTCTCAAAGAAAGCGGCCATGCCTTCGCGGAAGTCTTCTGTCAGGAAGAGGAGGCTCTGGGCTTTGGCCTCAAGCTCCAGCATGGTTGGCAAGTCAGCCTCAAAAGTGCGATTAAGCGAGCTTTTAATCATGCCGATTGCCAGCGGTGATAGCTTGGCCAAAGCCGCCGCTGTTTCCTGGGCGGCCCTCTCGAGCTGGTCCGCAGGTACTACGCGGGTTACCAGGCCTATCCTGTCAGCTTCAAGGGCATCCACCAGACGGCCGGTCAGCATTAGTTCTCTGGCTTTGGCGGCACCCACCAGGCGCGGCAGGTGATAAGTACCTCCCCAATCAGGATGCAGGCCACGCTGAACGAAGACCTCGCTGAATTTAGCCTTTTCTGAAGCTATGATAATATCGCAGGCAATAGCCAGGTTGCATCCCCCACCAACCGCCGCGCCATTCACGGCGGCGATGACCGGTTTGGCAATATTGCGCAGCCCCATAATAATTTGAGTGGCTGATTTCAACGTCTCCACGGCATCCGCAGCGCTGTTGATTTTAAAATCAGGTGAATTGAGATCGGCACCGACGCAGAAGGCCCTGCCGGCCCCGGTGAGCACTATCACCCGGGTCTCGCTGTCCTGCCCCGACTCCTCCAATGCTCCGGTTATCTCCAGCGTCATTTCTATAGTGAGGGCATTCATCTTTTCCGGCCGATTCAGGGTGATAGTGGCTATGCGGTTTTCCTTTTTTACCAGGATGTTTTTATAGTCTTTCACTTCAATCTCCTCGAAAAAATAATCCTCGGCCTTCGGGCGGATAGCATAAGACTTTATTCCAGTTCCATCTGGGAAGACAGATATTTGCCAAATATTTCCGGATCGCTTAAGACATTCTTTTCCAATTCCAGTATACGTTGCCGGAACTTCTTTTCCACCTGTTGGCGGGTAAAGTCATAGGTTGGGACTTCAATTTGCCTTGAACTCTGCTGGACTCTCTCCGCGGTGACCAGCCAGCCATCCCCCAGCGAATATTCCCGCCCGTAGAAGCTCACCATCCTATCCAGAAGGAACTCCCTGGGCAGGGGTTCTCTCCCCTGGTACCGGATTAGCAAATCATTGTAAAACGAGATTATGTGCATGGTCCAGGCCCGGTCGCAATCTCTGACGCCCAGCCGCTCCCTGCCGCGGATGGGTATACCCAGGTAGGGGTTGTCATGGACCACAATCATCCCCAAGGCCATTTCAATCTCTGAAGGGCTGTATCCATTTTCTCCCAGCACCCTGGCAGCCAAAGGCGCTCCCTCCTGCATGTGAACTATGCGGCTTTTCTCGGACATAAATTGCGATCTGTCTTGAACGGCAAAGTATCCGATGTCGTGCAGCATTATGCCGCTGACTATCAGGCGGTCGAGCCCCTCTTTTGAGGCAAGGGATAAGGCAACATTAGTGGAGAACAAGATGTGGTAGGGATCGAACCAGCGCCTTTTATTTTCATCCCGGTATTGTTCAAATAGCCACTGGAAGACCCTTTTCTCTCTGGCAGTCAAGCCGTCCAGGACCTTTTTCTCGAGTGCTTCCCGGTATCTGGGAGCATTTTGCTGCAGCAAACGGACGATGGTCTCAGGACTTATAATCACGGTCATCGCCTCACAACAATTATTCGGAACATTGAGAAAGGCAGCGGATTTTACTGGACCGCATCGGCCCTGGAGGCCTTTTCCGGAAGTTGGCCGGGGTCAATGATATCATCCTTGATAAGCGGGTGAAAGATATACCACTGGTCAGCAAAGACTCTGGCCATTTCCTCCATAGCCTGCATTACACGCTGGGTTAGTTCTCGGGCATCCTGGGCGAGATCACCCGCAGCACTGAATTGAATGGGCTTCCCGATGATCCCGTAAAATCTGGTATTGGTAGAACGGGTGAGGCTGCAGGGCAGAATTTTCGCTCCCGTCCGCAAGGCCATCGCGGCGACCCCTGTGGGAGCTATAGCGAGCTTATTGCCCAGCCTGACCAGCATTCCTTTTCCATTGCCCGGGCTATCGATCATTAAAGCGATAACCTCGTTCCGTTTGAGAATGTCCAGCATATGCAGAATTCCGTTGCCAGCGCTAACCAGCTTGATTCCGCTGCGGGCCCTTGGTTTCTGGATAAATTTATCAGTTTGCCCCGACTCCAGGTTATTCACTATGGCGTTTACCGGGTATCCGGCCATGCTCAAGACCCTCATCCCCAGCTCAAGACTCCCGATATGCAGGCTGACAATTATTACGCCTTTACCCTCATCCAGAGCTTTATCCAGATTCTCCTTTCCGATGATATCGACATCCCTTTCGAGCATGCCTTTTCGAGGATAGGCATAGCGCAGCATATCCACAATGGACTTGCAGAAGCTTTGCATCGCCTGACGGGCAGTCCTCTTCACTTCGGGAGAAGTGCCCTCTTTATAAAGGACTGCCGCAATACTTTTTATCATGTTGCGGCGCCCCCGCGACCAGGCATAAAAGACCGTATCTCCCACCAGGCTAGCTATGGGGTAACTGATAAAAGCCGGCAAACGTCCGGCGGTTAAACGACCAAACTCCAGAAGATAATACAGAATCAAGACGCGCTCCGGGAGCACTTTCTAGGTTGAGTTTCAACCTTGCTAACGATGATATACAAACCGCATTCGCTTGTCAATTCCCGGCCTGGCGCTCTAGCTTCTGAGCGGATTTTCTGGTTCCAGAGCGGCCGATGTGGCTCCGTAGACTGTGGTAGAACTGCAGGATGTCATCTACGGTGGCCTCCGCCTTGATCTCCCGGATAATCCGTCCCAGCGGATACCCTCTGACGCGGTCGCCCTGAGCCCCCAGATCGTAGCAGCAGAGCGGCATTCCCAGTTCCATCAGTTCAGAACAAACAAAAGAAAAAGTCTCCGGCCAGATGGAAGGGAAGAAGCACATATTTATCCCATACTTTTCCAGCAGCGCCGGCAAATCAGCGGTTTGAAATGGGCCGGTTATCTCCAGGTTCTGGACGGGCGCCTCCCGGTCAAGTTTCCCGATGACGGTAATTCCAGTACCCGGGGCCTTCCCGGCCAGGACTTGCGCGACATCGATTACCATTTGCGAGCCTTTATGAAAACCCAGGTCTCCTACCACCCCGATTTTCAGGGGGCCCTGGAGATTGTAACGCGGCTTTGAGGCGAAGTGCGTGGGAAGATTATGCGGCTGCAGCGCAACTTGCCCTGCCCGCAGGAA
>JAGDMY010000062.1 GCA_017860765.1 Chloroflexota bacterium
TGCAACGCGGCCGCCAGATCATCGAGGATATGTATGCTAAAAGAATTAAACGCGGTGGTTTTACCGACGGGCAAAAGAAGGAAGTGATGGGCCGCATCAGTTTCCTTCTCGATTTGAAGGAAGCCGTCGGAGATGCGGACTATATCCTGGAGGCCGTCCCGGAAATACTGGACCTGAAACAAAAGGTATTTAAAGAAATCTCTGAGATCTGTCCTCCGGATGCTGTCCTGGCTACCAACACTTCGTCTCTCAGTATTACTGAGATCGCCAGGCCGGTCAAGGGCCCGGAAAGAGTCGTCGGCACGCACTATTTCAACCCTCCCAGCCGCATGCTGCTGCTGGAAATTATCAAGGGAGAGAAGACCGGTCCCGAAGCCATCGCCATAGCGGATGCCGTAGGCAAGAAAATGGGCCGGGAAGTAGTCCATGTTAAGGATGTTCCGGGATTCCTGGTCAACCGGATCTGGGTTACCATGGCCAACGAAGCAGACTGGGCGGTAGCCCAGGGTGAAGCTAAAAGTATGCTGGAAGTAGATTCAGCTATTAAGTACAAGATGGGGTTGCCGATGGGTCTATTGGAAATCGATGATATTCTTCAGGATGGGGCCATCGATACCCGGTATCATGTGCTGGACTATATGGGGCAGACTCTGGGCAAAAGCTACGGCCCGGGCCCTCTGGCCACCCAGGCATTTAAGGCCGGCCATTATGGGAAGCGGAGCGGCCAGGGTTTCTATGAATGGTCGCCCGGAAAAACCAACGAAATTCCCATGAACGCCGGGGCAGCTTTCGATACAATCAGAATTCTGGCTATAGGAGTCAATGAGGCAGCCAAACTGGTCGAGTCCGGTTCGACCACCAAAGAAGAAATAGACCGGGGAGTGCTCCTGGCTTTGAACTATCCCCGGGCGATTTTCCGCATGGCGGACAGCGTCGGCCTGGACAGGGTAGTCGCCGAGCTGAAGCGCCTGGAAAATACCTATCACGAGGAGAGATACAAATGCTGCGCGCTGCTGACCGATATGGTCGCCCGGGGCAAATTAGGCCGCAAGACCGGAGAGGGCTTTTATTCCTATGGCCCCGGAGAATATGAGTTCGTTAAAGTGGAGGTCAATAAGGATACTAAAATCGCCAGGCTGGTCCTGAACCGGACTTACCGCGCCAACGCCCTGAATTTGGACTTCATTATCGATATCGGCCGGGCGCTGGATGATCTGGAGAAACGGGACGATGCGCGCTGCACTTACCGCGCCAACGCCCTGAATTTGGACTTCATTATCGATATCGGCCGGGCGCTGGATGATCTGGAGAAACGGGACGATGCGCGCTGCATCGTCATTACCGGCGCCGGGGCGAACTTCAGCGGTGGGGCCGATGTTTCCAGCTTTGCTGCGGGAAAAATAGAGGCTGTGATGGTATTCACTGAAGCCGGACAGAACCTTTCAACCCGTATAGAGACTTACCCCAAGCCGGTAATAGCCGCGATTAACGGCCCGGCCATGGGAGGCGGGTTCGAAATGGTCCTGGCCTGTGATATCCGCATCATGAGCAAAAAAGCCCAGCTGCGCCTTCCCGAGCTGAACCTCGGACTTACACCGGGCCTGGGCGGGACGCAACGCCTGATCCGCCTGATCGGGGCAGCCCGGGTCGGGGCAGCCCGGGCTAAAGAAATGGTCTTGCTGGCTGAACCGATAATGGCTGATAAGGCCCTGGAATGGGGCATTGTCAACTTTATTGCTGAGGCGGACCAGTTCGACACCCTGGTCGAAGAGACAGCTAAGAAATTGGCGAATGGAGCGCCGCTGGCCCAGAAAATGGCCAAGGCGGCCTTCTACTATGGAAGCCAGGCCGACCAGAGAACGGGCTTATTCATTGAGGCCGCAGTTTCTGGAGACCTTATGTTCACCAGGGACCTGAATGAAGGCCTGACCTCAATGAACTACCGGCGCCCGCCCAAATATACCGGGCAGTAGCTGATTTGTCTCAGGGTTATTCCCACGCAGGGGGGAATCCAGACAGCCCGTCCCCAGGAGATTGCCGGGGGTATATTAATCTGGATTCCTTCCCCCGCAGACAGAAATGACAAGGTGGTTTGGACTTTAGGGGGACTAAAAGAGTGGATTTTAAATTTACTCCCGAAGAAGAGGCTTTCCGTAAAGAGGTATCTGAATTTCTGGACAAAGAAGGCCCGCCAGAGTGGCATAAGCGCAAGGTCAGCTTCTTCGAGGTGTCCGGACAGGAAAACTGGATTGCCATCCATAAGGAGTTGGCCCGGAAGCTGGGGGCGCGAGGCTGGCTGTCCATGTACTGGCCAAAGGAATATGGAGGTCAGAGTTTATCCCGTTTTTATCGCCTTATCCTCAGAGAAGAGCTGTCCAAGCATCATTGCCCGGGTTACGATCCGCTCGGGGTGGACTTTGTGGCGCCGGCCCTCTTGTTGAAGGGTTCCGATGAGCAGAAAAAGCGGCATCTTCCAGGCATTGCCTCGGGCAAAGTGATGTGGTGCGAGGGCCTCAGCGAACCCGGCCACGGCTCGGACCTGGCATCTCTGGAGACATTTGCCAGGGAGGAATCCGATTGTTTCGTGGCCAGCGGTCAAAAAATTTGGACCACTTACGCCCATCTGGCAGATTGGGGAGTCCTTCTGGCCCGGACGGACCGCAACGCGCGGCCGAATTATAAGGGCCTGACTTTTTTCCTGGTGGATATGAAGACCCCGGGCATCACCGTGAATCCCATAGTTAATATGGCCGGGCACCACGACTTTAATGAGGTCTTTTTTGACGATGTTCGCATCCCTAAAGAAAATGTGGTGGAGGGGGTTAACCGGGGCTGGTATGTGGCTATGGCGCTGCTGGACTACGAACGCACGGCCGACCTGGGTTACGCGATTTCCGGGACGCTGCTTAATGACATTGCCGATTACGCCCGGGAAAATAATCTATTTGACCCTCAGCTGGAAAATCGCTTTGCCGAGTTAACGGTGGAATGTGAAGTAGCTAAATTAACACATTATTATGTGACCTGGATGCAGTGTCTGGGCAAAGTGCCCAACTACGAAGCCGCCATGTGCAAGCTGCTGGGATTCGAATCCATTCAACATGTGGCCGAGTTCGGGATGAGATTATTTAAACAATACGGACTGCTATCCGAAAAATCAGACCTGGCGCCGCTGGCCGGGCGCATCTCTTCCTGTTACCTCCGTTCGTTCGGTCATAGCCTGGAAGCGGGGGCTTCTGAAATAGATCGGGATGTCATCGCCCAGCGAGGTCTCGGTCTTCCCCGTATGCGTTGAAACCTTAAATATTTATCTGGAGTCAGACCATGGATTTTGCCTTAAGCGAACAACAGGAAATGCTGCAAAAATCAGCCCGTGACTTTCTCAGCAACGAATATTCGGATAAACTCATCAAGGAAATGGCACAGGATGACACCGGCTGCCCACCGGCGCTCTGGAATAAAATGGCTGGACTTGGATGGATGGCTTTATCTATTCCCGAAGAATTTGGCGGGGTTGGGGATTTCCTGGACCTTATCACCGTAATAAAAGAGATGGGCCGGGTCTGCTTCATCAACCCCTTTTTCTCGACTATGGTCCTCGGCGCTTCCTGCATCGCGGAAGCCGGAAATAAAGCTCAGAAGGAGAGATACCTTCCCGCCATCGCCGAGGGCAAAGTGAAGGTCACTCTGGCTTTAACCGAGGCCTCCGCCAGCTATGCTCCCGGGGCTATTGCCACCCGGGCTACCTTCCAAAACGGCCATTATACCCTCCAGGGCAGGAAGCTCTTCGTTCCCGACGCCATCTCCGCCGACCATCTCATTTGTGTCACCCGGACCGCGGAAAACGCTGACCCAAGCCAGGGAATCACACTATTCCTGGTTGACCGCGCAGACCCCGCTGTAAGCTGCAAATCGTTGCAGACTATCTCCGGAGACAAGCTTTGCGAAGTAATTCTTAATTCCGTGCAAGTCCCGGGTGAAAATGTTCTGGGAGAGGTGGGAAAAGGGTGGCCAAATATTGAAAAAGTGATGGACAAAGCTGCCGTCGCTATCTGTGCCGAGATGGTTGGTGGCGCTGAACGGGTACTTGACCTGACTTTGACCTATGCTAAAGAGAGAATGGCGTTCGGCCATCCTATCGGCGCCTTTCAAAGCGTCCAGCACCGCTGTGCCGATATGCTGATGGACCTGGAAAGCTCTAGATACGTGATGTACCAGGCTGCCTGGCGCCTGAGTGAAGGCATCCCTGCCACCCGGGAGGTCGCGATCGCCAAGTCCTGGGCATCCCAGGCCTATCGCCGGATCGTCACTTCAGCCCACCAAATTCACGGAGCTGTGGGGTTTACGGAAGACCATGTCCTTCACTGGTATACGCGCAGGGCCAAAGCCCGGGAGTTCAGCTTTGGTGATACCAATTTCCACCTCAACCGCCTGTCCGCCATGACTCGGAGAGAAAATTAACTCCGCTATACTTCTGAGGAATAGATAGCCGGGTTTTTTAATTCGAATTGTGCTATATTGCATTGGACGGCGGTATTTTGTATTATTTGTCTTATAGATCTGTTCGGAGAGGTATTTTTATTCAGTGCCAAGTTGAGCATATCTTATGATTTTTGCTGCTGGAGTGTTTATTCCAGATAATATTGGCTAAAGCTAAAAAGAGGTTATTTTAAGGAGGAAAATTTTAATGGTAGAGAAGAACGCTGCACCCGGACCAGGCCCCGGTGGACCTCCCCCCATACCACCCAAACCGCCTTTCCCCATGGGATACAACGGTAAGATGCTGAGAGTGAATCTGACGACGAAAACTATCACCAACGAGACATTAAGCGAGGAAGTCTGTCGCAAATATCTGGGTGGGGCCGGGTTCGTGGCTTACTTTCTATATAAAGAACTTAAACCCGGAATCGATCCCCTGGGCCCTGAAAATAAATTAGTCTTCGCCCTGGGACCAATAACAGGAATGGTGCTGCCCGGGGCCGCCCGCAACAGCATCGGCGCCAAATCTCCTCTTAGCAAAGGCATCGCTAAGGCCGAATCCGGCGGGTTCTGGATGGCCGAGTTAAAACGGGCCGGTTATGACGGCGTCATCGTGGAAGGCAAGGCGGATAAACCGGTCTACCTGTGGGTACACGATGGAGAGGCCAGTATCCGGGACGCCAGCCATCTGTGGGGCAAGGAGACAGCCGAAACCGAGGCTGCCATCCGGGCTGAACTGGGCGATGAGCATATCCATCTGGCTATGATTGGCCCGGCGGGTGAGAAAATGGTACGCTATGCCTGCATCATGGAAGGCTGCCACGATGCTGCCGGGAGAGGCGGCGTGGGAGCCGTGATGGGTTCCAAGAACCTTAAGGCCATTGCTGCCAGAGGACACAATTTGCCCGGGGTGGTCGATGCCGATAAGATCAAGGAGGTCAGGCAGCAACTGAACCACCCCTTCCCCATCTCCATGTTCGGGACGGGTGGGCCGGATATGCTGCACGGAGAACAAACAGGAGACCTTCCCGTGCGTAATTTCCGTGATTCGGCCTTCCCGGAAGTGGCCCAAATCCACGGCGGCGTGCTCAAGGACACAATCCGCATCGGCATGGAAGGCTGTTTTGCCTGTCCGATACGCTGTAAAAAGGTAGTCAAACTCGAGGCACCCTACAAAATCGAACCGGCTTATGGGGGACCAGAATATGAGACCCTGGCTTCCCTGGGCTCCAATTGCGGGGTGGGCGACCTCCAGGCCATTTGCAAAGGCAATGAAAGATGCAATGCCTATTCGCTGGATACGATTTCCACCGGGGCGGTAATTTCCTTCGCCATGGAATGTTATGAGAATGGACTTATAACCAAGAAAGATACCGGCGGGCTGGAATTGAAATTCGGCAGTGCCGAGGCTATGCTGAAGGCCATCGACCTGCTTGCCAAACGCGAAGGCATTGGAGACCTTCTGGCCGAGGGAACCGCCCGAATGGCCCAGAAGCTGGGTAAAGGCAGTGAAGCTTATGCCATGAATACCAAGGGCCTGGAGTTCGGAATGCATGAGCCCAGGATCGGCCCTCTCCTGGCCACCAGTTACTTCGTGTCACCCACGGGCGCCGACCATTGCCACGCCGAACCGGATGGCATGATGGCCAATCCCTTCATCTTCGGTCAGTTCCATTCTCATGGCTGGCAAACCGCACTCGGTCCAAACGACCTTACTCCAGCCAAGGTAGCAATCTTCAAAATGCTGGAATGTTATAACATCATCAAAGATTCCGTAGCAGTCTGCCACTTCCCCGGACTCAGCTTTGAACAAATGTCTCAGCTCGTCAACGGGGCTGTCGGCTGGGATACCGGTGTACCCGAGCTTCTGAGGATAGGTGAACGGATTATAACGACTATGAGACTGTTTAATATGCGGGAGGGTATGAGCGAAGCTGACGATGCTATGCCTAAACGCTTTTACGGTCCCACCACCGACGGTGCCCTGGCCAAGCTAAAGATGGACCCCAAAGCCTATGAGCGAATGAGAAAATACTACTATACCATAATGGGATGGGACTCCAGGGGAGTACCCCTGCCAGAAAAGGTGGAAGAGCTCGGGATAAACTAGTCGCACGTTCTCGTGTCCAAACAATAAGTCCGGTCAGGCCAAATTCTTAGCCTGGCCGGATTTGCTAACCTGACCTGATGCCGGCGGTAGACAGAGGGAGCTCCAGGTAAATGGGCAAGCTAAAATACGAAAAACTGCTTGAACCTTATCACATCGGCCCTGTGAAGACCAGAAACCGGATGGTCAAACCCGGTGCCGCCATGCTCTACTGGCACGAGAGCGACACCTTTATGAACGGCAGGGTCAAAGCCTTCTATGAGGCCATAGCTAGAGGCGGCATTGGCCTTTTGATAGTAGAGTCACCCATAGTAGACTATCCTTTAGGCGGCCGTTGGAGACGGCGCTACCGAATTGACGAGGATAAATATATCCCGGGCCTCAGTGATCTGACCCGAATTATTCATAGCTACGGCTGCCCTACTTTTATGCAAATGAACCATGACGGCCCCTGGCAAACCAAACCCTGGGACCCTCCCGGTATACCGCCCCTGGTCACCCAACAACCGATAGCTTCATCAGCCGTGACTGTGAACTCCGGGAACGATTTTCACAACGAACTGCCCAGGGAGCTCGCTATCGCGGAAATTGAGGAGATCCGGGATAAATTCGCCAGCGCCGCGGTGCGGGCGGAAAAAGCCGGCTTCGACGGAGTGGACATCAACTCTGGAAGCAGCCACCTGATGCACAATTTCCTTTCTCCCTTCTGGAACAGACGGCAGGATATATACGGCGGTACCCTGGAAAACCGGACCCGATTTTTAGCAGGGACTATTCGGGAAATTAAAAAACGCCTTGGCCGTGACTTTCCGGTCTGCGTCACTATTAACGCCGTGGAAGTCGGCCAGCTGGTCGGCATCAAAGATAGTCAATGTCTAACCAACGCGGAGAGCCTGGAGATAGCAGGGGTGCTGGAAAAGGCCGGCGCCGATGCCATTCAGGTCAGGGCCCAATGGCTTGGATACCATCCGGCCGGCTTTTTCCCGGAAGCTATCTTCTATCCCGAGCCAAACGTTCCTCTGAGCGATTTTCCTCCCCGCTACAATACCCGTCACCGGGGAGCGGCGGCCTACGTCGATTTCGCCCGAGAATTAAAAAAGAGGGTCTCAATACCGGTGATCGCGGTGGGCAGGTTTGACCCTGAACTCGGCGAGAAAGCCCTGGAAGAAGGCAAAGCCGACTTTATAGCTTTTAACCGACGCCTCATCGCCGATCCCGATTTTCCCAATAAGCTGGCCGCCGGCAAGTCGGAGGATATCGCCCCCTGCACCGCCTGCCACACGTGTCTGGAGCCGACCGAGGTTAAACATTGCCGCATAAACGCCCTTTTGGGATCGGAGGAGCCCTATATCTTCAAACCGGCTGAGAAAAGGAAAAGAGTTCTGGTGGTGGGAGGCGGTCCGGCCGGAATGGAGGCAGCCAGGGTGGCGGCTTTGCGAGGACACTCGGTAACCTTATACGAGAAATCCAACAACCTGGGGGGCCTCATACCGCTGGCGGCTCTGGTGAAAGGCCAGGAGATCGAGGACCTTCCGGCAATCATCCGTTACCTGAAAGGGCAGCTCGCCAAACTGGGCGTAAAGGTTGAGCTGGGCCAGGAGGCGGATATCCGGACCATCGAAAAAATCCAGCCCGATGCGGTTGTCCTTGCCACAGGGGGATCGCCGGCCCTTCCCGAAATTTCCGGCATCGAAAAACCGATCGTTATCGGTGGTCCCGCGTTGCACCGCAGGCTGAAGTTTTATTTGCGTTTTATGGAACCCGCTACCCTAAGGCGGCTGACCCGGTTCTACCTCCCGATCGGAAAAAGGGTAGTGATTATCGGAGGGGGTAGACACGGCTGTGAACTGGCCGAGTTTTTGGTCAAACGGGGCCGAAAAGTAACCCTCGTGGACTCCGCGGAGAGTTTAGGAGAGGGCCTTTTTCACCATCTAAAATGCGCCCTTTTCGCCTGGTTTCAGAAGAAAGGAGTCCGGATGATGGCCGGGGTCAAATCTATGGAAATCACGGATAAGGGGTTAAACCTTATTACCAGAGAAGGCACTGCCATGACCATCGAAGCGGACCACATCATCCCGGCCACACCCTTGAAGCCCAATGCGGAATTCCTGAAATCACTGGAGGGCAAGGTTGCGGAGGTCTATGCCGTTGGCGATTGCCAAGAACCACGCCTGATCAAAGACGCCATCAGCGACGGCTCACGCGTTGCCCGTGTCCTGTAGTATAGAGTGACAAAAGTCTCTTACCACTTCCTTAGTATTGTGCTATACTGGGCCAATTGACCCGGGTAAGCCGGCTCCAGATTGACAATAAGAAGGCATATATGACTTCTTCTTCGATTAAGCTATGTTGATTCAATGTCGACTTCACCGGCGATAACGCTTGACAAGCAGGTTTTTTGGGAGTAAATTACTAATCAACAATTTGGTGAACTGCAGGCGATATTCAAAGAGCCCGAATTTG
>JAGDMY010000063.1 GCA_017860765.1 Chloroflexota bacterium
TGTTGAAATGCCTTATACCAGTAGGCCGGAGGATATCCCCAGGTTGCTGCAGCAACTGTCGACCGTCAAAGTCCCGGCCGGTCGGGTCGATAGCGCCTATTTGAAAGCGCTGGGTTTTTCCGCAGCCTCCAGCAAACATCTCCTGAATGTCCTCAAGATGCTGGGCTTTCTGGACGAAAACGACAAGCCCTCGGCCTCCTGGCTGGCCTATGTCGCCGACGAACGCAGAGGCCAGGTGCTGGCTTCGGCAGTGAAGAAGGCCTATGCCGGTCTGTTCCAGAGCTCCTTATGCCCCTATCTGGAGGGAGATGAAGAAATACTCGACTATCTGAAGCAAAATGTCAAAGCTTCAGACCGGGACATGCTTTTAATGGTGCAGACTTTCCGCAATTTGAGCGAGCCGGCGGATTTTCAGGACTTGCTCCCTGAAGCGGAATGCGACCGGTCGGTGCCATCCCTAAAAGGCGCAGAGCCCGAAAGCAGAGTGAAGGTAAATCCCAACCTGCAGCTCAATATTCAGATTCATATTGACCCCGATACCCCGGAAGAAAAAATCGAGGTCATTTTCAAGAATCTGCGCAAGTATCTGCTGGGGAAAGAAACCTGAATCTTCCCAGTACCACCGAAGTCTCAACCTGCCGCGGTGGAATATTCCAGTAGGTGTTCAGAAGTTTATCTTTGTCCGCTAAAAGCTGGAAACCGTGCTTCCTGTAAAATTCAATAGCCCACCTGGCATCGGCCCAGGTCCCTACCAGAACGCGATCCGTAGCTGCGCGGTCTAGAATATGGCCCAGAAGACGGCTGCCAACTCCCCGGTTCTGCTGCTGCGGAAGAACATAGGCATGTCGGATGAGTGTTACATCCTTTACCGGCTCCGCTCCCATTACTCCCACCAGTTGCGCCGCTTCCTCCCAGCCGAAAAAGGTCATGCGTTGCATCTCCTGCCGGAGCTCCTGCATTGGCATATAAGGCTGATGGTAACAGTCCGCCGGAATGGAGCCATCATAAGCTTTGGCGGCCTCGTTGATTATGAAGTACATTCTCCGGGCATCTTTTTCCTGACAGGCGCGTATCAATTCTCCGCCCCCCTCTTTTTTGAAACTACTCGTTATTAAATTATAACACGCTGTTAGCGCGGAACCCTTTGATTTCTGATGGGCACGTAAACATGCTATAATTAGCATGTCCAATGGGCTTAACCGTCTGAGTGCCTCAAGCCTGGCTCTCAGACCCTGAGGGAGGAATTAGTAAAGTAACCAATGTCTTATCGACCTTATCGCAGGCAGGGCATTAATCCAATTTGGATCATCATCGGTGTCAATGTAGTTATTTTCTTTGCTACCTTAATCGATCAAAATCTGATCTTTACCCGGTTTGGTCTAATACCAATTTTTTTCCGGGAGGCCCCCTGGACGATATTTACCTACATGTTTGTCCATGCCGGCTGGGCGCATATTATTTTTAACATGCTCACCCTCTACTTCTTCGGCACATTTGCCATGGCTCTGGTGGGTGAAGTCTCTTTCCTGACCACCTATTTTGTGGGGGGAATCGTCGGAGGGCTGTTTTTCCTGGTACTGGCCCCGCTGACGGGTGCCCAGAATGTGTTCGTCGTCGGAGCCTCAGGCGCCGTTTATGCTCTGGGGGGACTTCTGGTGGTAATGAGGCCTAACACCAGGGTACTCACTTTTCCGATCCCCATCCCGATGCCGTTATGGATAGCGATTCTCATAGGTTTTGTCCTGGTTTCCTTCTATCCGGGGGTAGCCTGGCAGGCCCACCTGGGGGGCATTGTCTACGGAGCGGCAGTGGGTTTCTATTTTCGTCAACGGGAAAGAAGGGGAAGATAACAAGTTTAACCTCATTTTTAAACGCTTTTAGCCGGTAATTTTTTAACTCTACTTTACCCTGCAGGAGGGAGTAATGAGTTCTTTAAACCAGACTGATCCCGAAGTCAGTCGCATCCTCCAACAAGAGATCAAGCGCCAGCAGGAAACCATTAACCTGATAGCCTCAGAGAACTACGTGGATCGCGCCATTATGGAAGCGCAGGCCAGCGTTTTTACCAACAAGTATGCCGAAGGTTATCCCGGGGCCCGTTTCTACGGCGGCTGCGGAAACATGGATACCATCGAGTCCCTGGCCATAGAGAGAGCTAAAACGCTTTTCCACGCTGAATACGCCAATGTTCAGCCCCATAGCGGAGCTCAGGCCAATATGGCCGTCTATTTCAGCCTGGTGAACCCGGGTGAGACGGTCATGGGGATGAACCTGTCCCACGGGGGACATTTGACGCACGGTTCCCCGGCCAATTTTTCGGGCAAATTATATAATTTTGTCCACTACGGTGTAAATCGGGAAACGGAGAGGATAGACTACGATGAGCTGGAAAAGCTGGCCATCCAGTATCGCCCTAAACTGATCGTTAACGGCGCCAGCGCATATCCCCGTATAATTGATTTCGCCCGATTCAGGAAAATTGCCGACCTGGTAGGGGCGAAGTTGATGACTGATATTGCCCATATTGCGGGCCTGGTAGCAGCCGGAGTCCATCCCAGCCCGGTGCCTTACTCTGACCTTATCAGCGGTACGACGCACAAGACTTTACGCGGACCGCGGGCGGGGTTCATTGTAGGCAGGGAAGAATACGCCTCCAAAGTGGATGCGGCCGTGTTTCCTAGGGTTCAGGGCGGTCCCCTGATGCATGTTATTGCTGCCAAGGCAGTTTGTTTCCACGAAGCTCTGCAGCCGGATTTTGTTAAATACCAGCAGGCCATTTTAGATAATGCCCTGGTTTTAGCCTCTGAACTGGGAAAGGCAGGACTGCGTCTGGTGTCAGGAGGTACGGATAATCACATGCTGCTGGTTGACCTTGCGGGAATGGGAGTTACCGGTTGGGAAGCGCAACAGGCCCTGGAAGGGGTAGGCATCGTAGCCAACCGGAATGCCATCCCCTTTGATCCTCGACCTCCCAAGATTGCCAGTGGAATGAGGTTCGGTACCCCCGCTGTCACCTCAAGGGGTATGGGGAAAGAGGAAATGCAGACCATCGCAGCCTGGATTGTGAAGGTGATTTCCCATATGGGCGATCCGAATGTGAAAAAAGAGGTCAGTGAAGAGGTGCGCCAGATGTGTGCCCGCTTCCCGGTACCTGCCACCGATTGTTAGCCTGAGTTTTCAGCAGTTGAAGCCGTTTTTGCGCAGCCATTCCAGGCCTTTTAGAGTATCGCTGGCCACTTTGGCCTTTTCGCATTCCCGGACGCGAAATTTAAAACACCAGTAGGTGAATTCTTTGATTTCTGCTAGAACGCTGCTGGCAAGCTGGTGATGATGTTTTTCTTTGCGGAACTGCTTGAATAATTCCGCCCGGGCGGTGCCATAGATCCGGGAAAAAGTCTCCTCTTCCTCGCCGCGGGGGTTGGTCCAGGCATTGGAATGCCTCTCTTTGCGCACTTCTTCGCGAACAGCCTGGACAAGGGCTTCCTCGACAGTTACCCCGTAGAAAAAATTAAGGTGCTGGTGATACTTCCTGGCGCCGATTATATCCTGGAATTCTGCGGAACTTAAGGGCAGCGGCGGTTTATTCTGAAATAACAGGGCATGTTTCTCGGCTTCCGGGACCAGCCCATCCACTGCCTCGCACAGCCGCTCGGCCAGAAGCAGCCAGTCGAAAGCCTCACCCTCAATCAGGTAGCAGTAATGCCGTCCCAGCAAGTTTTCGCTCTCATCAGTCCACATCCCGACAGCTTCGAGGAGGGCAATATACCAGTGTTTCCCGGACCCTAAAGCTTCCTGAAAATGATGGACCGCCGCTCCGGCATTACTTACCGGCGGCAGAATGTTTTCAGATTCTTCCCGGGTGGCCTTTTCCATCAACTACTATTTTAACCAAAATTCCCCCACTTTTTCCAGTGGCAACGCATTAAGCACGTCTTTGGCTTCACACCAGCCCCGCCGCGCAGTCCCTATCCCAAAACGCATGAAGTCCAGTTGTGCCCGCTGGTGAGCGTCGGTATTAATCACCAGCTTTACCCCCAGTTCGCGTGCCCGGAAGATGTGGGTATCCTTAAGGTCGAGGCGGGTAGGCATAGCGCTGATTTCCAGGGCTTTGTTGTGGGCCCTGGCGGCGGCGAAGACGGCCTCGATGTTTACTGCCACTGCCTCTCTTTCACCGAGTATGCGGCAGGTGGGATGGGCGATGATGTCGACGTGCGGGTTTTCAATCGCCTGGATAATGCGGTGGGTCATCTGGTCTTCGTTCTGGCCCATACTGGAATGAACAGCCCCCAGTACTACGTCCAGACCGGCCAGCACGGCGTCCGGCATGTCCAGTGTGCCATTGGCCTTGATATCTACCTCCAGACCGGTGAAGATATGTATTCCGGTGAGCCGGCGGTTGATGTCCTCGATCTCCTTTATTTGCTGGCGGAGACGCTCCTCGTTCAGGCCCCGGGCGATACCCAGTCCTACCGAGTGGTCTGTAATGGCGATATATTCGTACCCTCTTTCCCGGGCGGCGATGGCCAGTTCCTCAATCGGTTCTTGTCCGTCGCTCCAGCTGGAGTGGATATGCAGGTCGCCCTTGATATCAGACAGTTGAATCAGCCGCGGCAAAAGCCCCTTTTCGGCGAGCTCAATCTCACGCTGTCCTTCACGAATCTCCGGAGGGATATAGTCCAATCCCTGCCGTCTGTAGAAGGCTTCCTCGCTGGCGAATTTCTCCATTTTCCCGGCGGCTACCTCGGTTATGCCGTATTCGGAAAGGCTTAAGCCAAGCCGCTCCGCCCGCTTCCTCAGGTCTATGTTATGTTGTTTGCTGCCGGTGGAATACTGGAGCGCCGAGCCGAAGGAATCATGGTCCAGCAGTCTGAAGTCCGCCTGAAGGCCATTAAAGATGATCGCACTGGCTTTGGTAGAGCCCTTTTCCAGGACTTCTCTGACCTGAGGCAGCCTGATGAAAGCTTGAATAACTTCCTCAGGGTCATCGGCGGTACCCACGATATCAATATCTCCGATGGTATCCCGGAAGCGGCGCAGGCTGCCGGCCGGAGTCAAGTTTTTTAGACCGGGCACACCCTGTAAAGCGCCGAGCAGCGCATCCGCAGCCGGTAAGGCGCTGCCCAGGGGTATGCGCTGTTCGCTTTTCTTTTTCCGGTAAGCCTTGATCTGTTGAAGTATGTTCTGGGCGGTCTTTTCACCCATGCGGGGCAATTCGGCCACCCGCCCGTCCTCGATCGCCCTTTCTAACTCTTCCAGGGTAGTGACTTTTAACTCTTTGGCGATCACGAAGGCGGTGCGTGGGCCGATCCCGGGGACCTCCAGAAGGGTGCCGATCCCGTCGGGAAACTCGGCCCGCAATCGATCGTAATATGCCAGGTGGCCGGTATTGATCAATTCGGTAAGCTTTTTGGCAATAGCCTCACCGACCCCGGGGATCTCCCTTAAGCGCTCCTCTTTCACCAGCTTTTCTACGTCTTCCCCGAGGAACTCGATGGAGCGGGCGGCCTTTTGATAAGCCCTGGTCTTGAAGACATTCTCGCCCTTAAGCTCTAAAAGGTCGGCAATATCTTCCAGAATTTTGACTATTTCACTATTTTTCATATACCTGAAATTAAAATGCGATAATATCCCTTTTCAATTTAATATTATCGCATTTCATTTCTTTTAACGCGGAGCCCGGGTAAGCCCATTTTCTACATCCAGATTTGCGAGCGCATTTTAAGCTGCATTATATAACGGATGACGGGGTTCATTTTGGCGTCTTCCTTATGCAGATGGTATTGCATGAGGTTCCTGGCCTCCTGGGTGGCATTGCCCTTCTCTTTGGCCTTTTTAATGTTTTCCAGAAGGCTATGCTCCCGCTGCAGCTTCATTTTACGGCGCCATTCTTTACCGCTGATTTTATTGTCGGGTCCATATTGGGCCAGCTTGCCGTTGACCTCTTTGAGCGCCAGTTCCAATTCCTCATTCGTCATCTTGACCTCATTTTCCACAGCAATGCTTATATTTTTTACCGCTGCCGCAGGGGCAGGGATCGTTCCGGCCCACCTTTTTCCCGGCTACCCGGGGAGCCACCTTCACCGGTTTGGCGTCGGCCGAAGCCCTTCGAGAGACCGGTGTTGAGGGCTTTTTGTCTTCCTCGCGGCGGATGCTGACATGGAAGATAGTCCGCGCCACATCCTGCTGAATAGTATCCAATAAAAGCTGAAATTGTTCAAATCCGATCTTCTTGTAGGAGTCCTCGGATTTCATCTGCTGCAAGCCGGCGAAACTGGCCTGCTGCCGCATGTTCTCCATATTGGTCAAATGCTCTACCCACAGGCTATCCATAACCCGGAGCATCACCAGCCTTTCCAGCAGCCGCATATCCTGAGGCCCGATTTCCTTTTCCTTTTGTTCATAAGCCGCATGGGCAAGCTCAACCAGCTTCTCAGTCATGGGACCGGGGTTTAGCCCGGCCAGAGTTTCGGCTGTGATCTCCCTGGGCAAGGGAAAGAGGCCGTTCACATCTCTGATAAGCCCGGGAACATCCCATTCATCGTTTGTGCGGTTGCCTATATGCTGGGAGATCAGGTTTTTGATTTCCTTTTCTACCATATCCAGAATATTGACCTTAAGGTCGGCCCCGCTGATGACTTTTTTTCTTTCGGCATAAATGATTTCGCGCTGCTTATTGACTACATCGTCGTACTCTACCAGGTGTTTGCGGATATCGAAATGGAAGCCTTCCACTTTAACCTGGGAATTTTCTATAGTCTTGCTGACCATACCGTTCTCGATAGGGGTGTTGGCATCCATGCCGACCCACGACATGACGCTCTTAATACGGTCGCCGCCAAAACGGCGCATGATGTCATCATCCAGGGCGACATAAAAACGGCTGCTGCCGGGGTCGCCCTGGCGGCCGGACCTGCCGCGCAGCTGGTTATCGATGCGGCGGGCTTCATGGCGCTCTGTGCCTACGACGTGCAGACCTCCTGCATCCAGCACTTTTTTATGGTCTTCTTCCCACTTGCGGTGGGCCTTTTCCCATTCATTCTGGTCGGTAAAGTCTTCCTTTTGGGGCTCCTTACCTCCCAGGACGATATCCACACCTCGGCCGGCCATGTTGGTAGCTACGGTCACTCCACCGGCCTTGCCGGCCTCAGCTATGACGTAGGCCTCTTTTTCATGGTTCTTGGCATTTAATATGTTATAGGAGATGCCTTTTCTTCTTAACAGTTCGCCCAATCTTTCCGATTTTTCGATAGATACGGTCCCCACCAGTATCGGCTGGCTTTTCTGGTGGACCTCTTCTATCTCGCGAGCGACAGCGTTGAACTTGGCCTCTTCGTCGCGATAGATCCGGTCCTGGTGATCTTCACGGACCATGGGTTTATTGGTTGGAATCGCTACCACGTCCAGCTTGTAAATCTTCTGGAACTCTTCGGCTTCAGTTAACGCCGTACCGGTCATGCCGGCCAGCTTGGCGTACATGCGGAAGTAGTTTTGAATCGTTATGGTAGCATAGGTCAGGCTCTCCCGCTGGACTTTAACACCTTCCTTGGCTTCAATGGCCTGGTGC
>JAGDMY010000064.1 GCA_017860765.1 Chloroflexota bacterium
TACCGGGATTTTTATTCAGGATTTCCTGTATCTTGTCTCTGGCAACATCGGTTATTTTGATCATTATTTCTCTCCTTTTTAACTTCAAAATGGTGCACCGTAGAACCCGGGTTAAAGAAGTCCAGCGCTGCTTCTGGCCAGTTTACGTCTTTTTTCGAGGACGTCCGCCTGGGCTGATCTCAGAAGATTAATCGCTTCAAATATCCTGGCGTCCGCAAGACTGTAGCGGGTAGAAGAACCTTCACGCCGGGCATTCACCAGACCGCTCTCTCTCATAAAAGCCAGGTGCTTGGAAACGTTGGACTGCTGAAGCGCCAGGCGCTGAGTCAGCTCGTTGACGGAGAGCTCACCCCTGGATAGCTCGGCAATTATTAAAAGGCGGTTGGCATCCGAGAGAGCTTTACAGAATTCAGCGTGCAGGCGGTAGATCTCCAGTCGCTCATTCACATCCATTTCTATTACATCCTGATGTATTTGGGCTCCTAAAGCCAGTTAAATAATTTCTATACACAATTATATTTAAGCATATTACTATATACTCATATACTCACATATTATAACATTTCCCTGCTTTTGTCAAGTCAAAAAGCCTGACACCGGTCCGGGGAAATAACACGAATTTATCAAACATTCTCCATAATTTCTCCATTTTTATTTTCTATTATTGAAACAAGAGACACAAAGCCGGACAACGGGGAGAGAAAGATGAAGAAAGCCATGTATTTGTTCAGCCTGGTGGGACTCCTGGTTTTAACCGGTCTCGCAGAAGCAGTATCCGGATTCGTCCTCTGGTTTGCCATTCCTTCGGGGGGAGGCCGCAGAGCTGCGGAATTGACTTATCTGGGCTTGACCCGGCATTCCTGGATCGATATCCATGATTGGATGGCAATCGCTTTGACCGCGATTGTCATTATCCATTTACTTGTTCACTGGAAGTGGGTGATCCGCATGATAAGGCAGGTGTTTGCCAGATTGGATGGGGCTTATCGCGCCGTCAAAGGTGAAACCGAGGAATCTCTAACTTCTTAGTTAAATCATAAAATTATTTGGGGGAGGAAAATACAATGAAAAAAAGATGGAAAATTCTGGCAATCTCGGGGGCCCTGGCAATTATCCTGGCGGCAGTGCTGGCGGGAACAGTGCTGGCAGCGGGCCCTCAGGAAAGTTGGCCTGGTTGTGGAATGGGCCAGGCCGGGGGTTCAGCCATGGATGAGGTGAGCAAACTGCTTGGTCTGACTCCGGAGCAAATCCAGGAGCAAAGGCAAGCCGGCAAGAGCCTGGTCCAGATAGCGGCTGCTAAAAATGTGACTGAAGAAGCCCTTATCGAGGTCATAATGGCTGAAAAACAGACTGCGATTCAGGAAATGGTTACCGCGGGTTCTATCACTCAGGCCCAGGCCGACCAGAGGCTGGCCCAAATGAGAGAGAGAGTTCAACTGGCAATTAATCGCACGGAGATCGGGCCTCCCGGTTGGGCACCTGGCGGCAACGGAAAAGCAGGGACTGGCAACGGGACCGGGATGATGAGGCGGGGCGGAATGAGGGGCAATCAGGAAAATTGCACCGGAGTGCCTGGCAACTGCACCGGTGCCGGCGGCATGATGCGCGCGGGCAGAGCTGCAAGATAAGAGCGTTGATCTGAAAAATTGTTGGGTAGGGGGCGGGTTGATTCCGCCCCCTTTTCATATTTGAAAGCCCTTCAGTAAATAATTTATGTCAATCAACCGGATGCGTTATAATAGAAAATACCATGAAGAAGATTCTGGTAGTCGATGATGAGAAAAAGATAGTCGAGATAATTAAGGCCTATCTGGAGAGAGAAAGCTATCAGGTAATAATAGCCTTCGATGGCAAAGCGGCTCTCGATCTGGCTCTGAAGCAGCACCCTGACCTGATTATCCTGGACCTGATGCTGCCGGAAATGTCCGGTTGGGATGTTTGCCGGTCTGTCCGCAGGGAATCGGAGGTACCCATCATCATGCTTACGGCCCGGGATGAAGTGACCGACAAAATTATCGGTCTGGAAATGGGCGCAGATGATTACCTGACTAAACCCTTTGACCCCAAGGAACTGGTCTCAAGGGTCAGAGCAGTCCTGCGGCGGACAGAGTCTAAACCGACCCCGGAGGACATACTCCGCATAGCTGATTTAGCCATAAATATAGGAAAACGGCAAGTGCAAAGGGGTACAAAAATTTTTGAACTAACCCCCAATGAATTTGACTTATTGCGGGTCATGGCGGAAAACCCGGGACACGTCTTTAGCCGGATGCAGCTTCTGGATAAGGTCCAGGGCGATGCCTATGAAGGGTATGAAAGGACCATCGACAGCCACATCAAAAATTTAAGGAAAAAGATAGAGCCGGACCCGGAACATCCCCGTTACATTATTACGGTCTTTGGCGTGGGCTATAAGATGGAGGAAAAATAGCTTGTTCGGTTTGCGGTGGAAATTGGGAGGGGCCCTGCTTCTGGTAGTACTGGTGTCGGTAGGAATCATGGCCTTCCTGACTAACCAGAATACGGCCACACAATTTCAACAATATATTCAGGGTGGAAACACGGCCTATACGCAGAGGATAATCGCCAATCTGCAACAATACTATTCCCAAAAGCAGAGTTGGAGCGGCGTACAGGATATACTGAATGCCTCACTGAGGACCAACAGCGACCGCCTGGTGCTGGCAGATAATACGGGAATGGTTATCGCAGATACGGCCGATCTTTTAACCGGGAAACCAGCCTCCCAGGGCTTAAGTAACGGCATCCCGGTCCAGGTCTCTGGTTCTACAGTGGGTACTCTCTTTCTAGATATATCGAGTACGGGGATGGGTAGAGGTTATATGGGAGGAAGGGGGATGATGGGTGGCTCACCCACTGCGTCCTCTCCTCAGACTGCGCAGGGGGATTTTTTGAGCCGGGTAAATAGCTATATCTGGATTGCCGGTATTATCGCCATAGCTGTGGCTCTATTATTGGGTGTATTTCTGACGCGTCAAATTACTCGACCCCTGCGTGCACTCAATGCCGGGGCTAAACATATCTCTGAAGGAGACTTGAGCTACCGGGTAAAAGTTCGCTCCCGCGACGAAATAGGTCAACTGGCTGACTCCTTCAACGATATGGCTTCTAAGCTGGAAAACAGCGAGCAGTCCCGCCGCAGGTTGGTATCCGATGTGGCCCATGAATTGAGAACCCCGCTGACCATTATTGAAGGGACGGTAGACGGCATAGAGGACGGCATTTTCCCTCCAGACAGGGAACACCTGGAATCCATAAAGGAACAGTCTGGACTGCTTACTCACCTGGTTAATGATTTACGGGACCTTTCATTGGCTGAATCCGGTCAGCTTAAGCTGGAGCGTTTGCCAGTAAGTATGATTGACCTGGTGCAGCGGAAGGCCAGCCAATTTGAAATGAGTGCCCGGCAGAAGAATATCCGTCTTACGACGGAAATTCCACCTCTATTACCCGAAGTCAGAATCGATTCTAAACGCATAGAGCAGGCCATCGGTAACCTGCTATCCAACGCTATCCGGCATACGCCGGAAGGCGGCCAAATCACTATTTCGATGAAAATAAGTCAAAACAGCGCCAAAACGGGGACAGAAGGGATAATAATCTCAATAGCCGACACCGGCGAAGGGATTCCCGCCGAACATCTGCCTCACCTTTTCGAACGTTTTTACCGAGTGGGCACTTCCCGATCGCGGAGTGAGGGCGGGGTTGGTTTAGGGCTGGCGATAGTGAAGCAGATGGTGGAAGCCCATGGAGGGCAGGTCTGGGCTGAAAGCCAGATGGGGAAGGGGAGCACCTTTTATATCGGCCTACCTCTGGAAAAGGGTTCGCCCTAACCGGTCTCTTTCTGCACCAGGGATTTATAGGCTTCTATCAATCGGTGAGTTATTAGGCCCACCCTTCTCGATGCCAGAGCCTTGCCACCCACGGCCGTCAAAGGCATTATTTCTATCATTGAATTGGTGATGAAGGCCTCATCGGACTCCATCAGTTCCACCGGGGTCACCTCCCCCTCCTGCGCGGGGATATTTAACTGTGCGGCCAGTTCCAGGACAATGCTGCGCGTGATGCCCGGCAAAATGCCGCTATCTCTCCGGGGAGTTTTTAGAGTTCCCCCGCGGACCAGGAAAATATTGCTGCTGCTGGCTTCGGCCACCAGGCCTCTATCATTAAGCAGCACAGCATCATCGGCACCGGATGCCCGGGCCTCCCGGCGGGCGAGAAGGCTCTCCAGGAAATTGGCAGTTTTCATCCCGGGGACCGGCGAACGGCTATTGCGTCTTATAGAAGAAACAATGGCCTTCCAACCCCGGTCGTAGACTTCCTGAGGATAGGGGCGATATTCGGTTGCAGCGACCAGGAGGGTAGGTCTGGTGCAGGATCTCAGGTCAGGCGCCAGTTCACCCTGGCCGGGCGACAGGGTCAGACGAACACGGGCCTCTTTGAGACCGTTCGCCCGCAGCATATCATCGACCGCCCTGCTCCAGCTCTGAATATCCGCCGCTATGCCCAATTCGCCGGCTGATATCCGCAGCCGCTCCAGGTGGCCCGCCAGGCGGAATATTTTGCCATCATAAGCCCGCATTGTCTCAAAAAGCCCGTACCCGAAGAGAAACCCGTAGTCCAGAGCTGAGATTTTCGCTTCGCCCTGAGGTATGAGAATGCCATTTAGATAAACCAATTTCTCCAAATTCACTCCCCCGGACGGACCCCTCCGGAATATTGCAGGAAATTATGGAGCAGCTGATGGCCGACCTCGGTCATGATAGATTCGGGATGGAACTGGACCCCTTCGACTACGTAGTGCTTATGACGGATACCCATGATCACACCCTCGCGGGTGGTTGCTGCGGTTTCCAGACAGTCCGGGCATTGCTCCCACTCTACGACCAGAGAATGGTACCGCCCCCCTGGAAACGGATTGGGCAGATCGACGTAGATGGTCCGGCCGTCATGGTAGATCGGTGAGCTTTTACCGTGGGTGGGTACCGGAGCCCCGACAATTTTAGCACCATAGACATAGCCGATGCATTGGTGCCCCAGACAGACGCCCAGGATAGGAATTTTGCCGGCGAAATGTCGAACCACCTCATTTGAAATGCCAGCTTCCCGCGGGGTGCAGGGGCCCGGCGAGATGACGATATGCGACGGATTTAATTTTTCTATTCCCTCCAGATCGATTTTATCGTTGCGGTAAACCATGGGCTCCCATCCCATCTCTCCCAGGTACTGGGCCAGGTTATAGACAAATGAGTCGTAGTTATCGATAATCAGGATCATTTTCTCCCCGCCGCAATATTGAGGGCCTGGATCAGGGCCCGGGCTTTATCCAGGGTTTCCTGATATTCAGCTTCGGGATCGGAATCATAGACCACTGCCCCTCCCACCTGGAAATAAACCCGATTGCCCCTTATCAGAAAAGTGCGGATGGCGATATTGAGATCAAGGTTGCCGTCGAAGCTTAGATAGCCAATGCTGCCCGTATAGACGCTCCTGCGGGTCGGTTCAAGCTCATCAATTATCTCCATGGCCCGCACTTTGGGAGCACCGGTGATGGAACCTCCCGGGAAAGCGGCTTTAAGCAAGTCGATCCGGTCTTTATCCTCCCTGAGCCGCCCGACGACGGTCGAAGTCAGATGGAAGACGGTGGGGAATTTCTCCAAAATCGCCAGCTCGGTCACTTTGATGGTACCGAAGCGGCAGACCCTTCCCAGGTCATTTCTTTCCAGGTCGACTATCATCATATTCTCAGCGTGGTCTTTGGGACTATTCAGCAATTTTTGAGCATTCGCTTCATCTTCCTCAGCGGTCCTCCCGCGCCTGAAAGTGCCCTTGATGGGGCGGGTTTCAACCCGGTCCCCAGCGCAATATAAAAACCTCTCGGGCGAGGCGCTCACTATGGTTATCCCGGGGAAGTCCAGATAAGAAGAAAAGGGGGCCGGATTTATCTGCCTTAAATGGCAATACAGGTCATAAGCCGGGACGGAAAGGTCTGCCTCGAAGCGCTGGGAGAGATTAACCTCGAAGATATCGCCGGCAATAATATATTGCCGCGCTTTCTCGACCGCTTTGACATAAGCCTGATGGGTGAAATTTCCATGGAGCCCCACCCGGGCTTTGCCGGAAACAGGCTTCTCCGCCGGCAGGCTGCTGGCGGTCAAGCCTGTAAGACGCTTTTTGATTTCCTCTAGACGCTCGTGCGCCCTGGCCAACCTGGCTGGTTCGTCCAGCTCCGGGAAACCCGTGGATATGATATAAAGCTGGCAGAGCAAGTTGTCATAGGCCAGCACCAGATCGTAGAAGCCCAGGTAAACTTCGGGAAAATGCAGGTCATCCCGGGCCCTATCGGGTAATTTTTCTATGAAATGACACAGGTCGTAGCTGAAATAGCCTGCGGCCCCACCGGTAAAGGGCACCGCCGTATCTGGTCTGTCCAGCCGGAAAATCTCGAGATACCCTTTCAGGACATCAAACGGACTGCCTTTGACCACGGTCTCAGAATCACCCCGGACGACAGTGACATTCTCCGCCAGGGATTTCAGAAGAAGGAAGGGATTGGCTCCCATAAAAGAGTACCGGCCCAGCCTCTGAGGGTCCATGCCGCTATCCAGAAAGAAGCAATACGGCTCGTTCCGGAATAACTCGAAAAGAGTTGTTGGCGGCAGGCCGGTTTTGAGTTCTTCGATCAGGGGCAGGCGGCGAATTCTGGCCATTGATATTGAATCGCTCTCCAGGTTCAGGGGTTTTTAATTCTTTATGATATCATGAATGAAAAGTATTGTTAACATATGCGTGGCAGAAGCTCGCCACTGAGCATATCGATGATACGCGCAGTGCCCAGGGGGGTCTGCAGGGTAACCCTCCCCCGGCGCTCCTGAGACACATCCCCGATAATGGCGCTTTCCCCCCCGTAGGGGTTCCGGCGCATGATTTTAAGGATTTCCTCGGCCGATTCCCGGGCCACTATGGCCACCATTTTCCCTTCATTAGCCACGTAGAGAGGGTCGAGTCCCAGCATCTCGCAGGCGGAGCTGACAGCCTCTTTAACTGGTATCCGGTCTTCAAAAATGCGCAGTCCCACCGAGGACTGCATGGCCAGCTCATTCAGGGTGGTGGCCAGTCCACCGCGGGTGGGGTCGCGCAGACAGTGGATGGCCTGGGGTATCTGCAGCATCTCTTCAACCAGGGAACTCAGGGGGGCACAATCACTCTGGACGGGAATTTTCAAGCGCAGGCCAGCCCTCTGAGCCATTATGGCTACCCCGTGTTCACCCAGGGGGCCGCTGAGGATTATTTTGTCCCCCGGGCGGGCATTGGAGCCGGAGATATCCACTCCTGGAGGAACCATACCGATGCCGGCGGTATTGATGAAAAGCTTATCCGCGCTCCCATGATTGACCACCTTGGTGTCACCGGTGACTATTTTGATCCCGGTTTCTTCCGTCACCCGGCGCACCGATTCCATGATTCTGGCCAGGTCTTCCAGGGGCAAGCCCTCTTCAATAATTAAGGCCAGGCTCAGGTAAAGGGGTCTGGCCCCCAC
>JAGDMY010000298.1 GCA_017860765.1 Chloroflexota bacterium
CGACCAGATGAAAGAACCCACAAAAGCGTAGAAAGAGAACTTGGCCAGCGGCATCCGGGCGATCCCGGCTGGCAAACTGATAAAGGTCCTTACCCCGGGTACAAAGCGGGCAATAAAGGTAATCCACTGGCCGTATTTCCCGAACCAGTGATTGGCCCGTTCAAGATCATGATGGGTAATCAGGATATACCTTCCGTAGCGGTAAAGCAGCGGGAGTCCCCCCTTGGCCCCCACCCAGTAGGCCACCAGTGAACCGATCACATTACCGATGGCACCGCAGAAGCCGGCCAGGGCAATAAACCAGATGCTAAGGCCGGCCTTTTCAATCAGCATCCAGCCTGCAAGAGGCATGATTATCTCGCTGGGGAGGGGAATGCAGGCGCTTTCGATAGCCATCATCAATACCACCCCCGGCCACCCCAGGGTCTGAAAGACGCCGGATATAAAATTCAGAATCGCTTGTTCCACAAACTACCCGCCGCTACGATAAATCTAACCGAACAACCTGGCTCAAACTCTTTCCCAGTTTTCCAGCCACTTGCGCTTTTGGGCAAGGCGGACTTGCTCATCCGTAGGAATGTAATGGCACAGGAAATTGCTCTTGAAAGCGCTAAAGCTCCCCTCGGCCAGGGACCCCCTGATATGGGAAAGGAAACTATTCATGAAATATAGGTTATGAATGGTGGCCAGCGTATATGCCAGCAGTTCCTCTGCCCGGAAGAGATGGTGCAGATAGGCTGCGGAAAAATGGCGACAGGTATAGCACTGGCAGGTGGGATCGACCGGCGAAGCGGATTCCTTCCAGGAGGAATTGCGAATATTAATCCTGCCCCGGGGTGTAAAAAGTCCACCGTTGCGGGCGACCCGGGTGGGGAGGACGCTGTCAAACATATCTATTCCCCGGGATACGGCGTTAAGTATATCTTCCGGAGATCCCACTCCCATCAAGTAGCGAGGTTTATCTTCCGGTAGAAGGGGAACGGTCAGGTCCACCATATTCAGAGTGAGCTCCTTAGGCTCGCCCAAACTGAGTCCGCCGATAGCATAGCCCGGAAAGTCCAGCGAGGAGATGACCCGGGCGGATTCGCGGCGCCATTGGGGGTTAAAACCCCCCTGGACAATACCGAAGAGTGCCTGGTCATTTCGCCGTTGGGCCCTGAGGCACCTCTCTGCCCACCGGTGAGTCCTTTCTGTGGCCTCCTTGACCTTATCAGGCTGGTCTTGAAACGCCGGGCAAATATCCAATGCCATAATTATGTCCGCTCCGAGGTCCTCCTGAAAACGGACCGCCATTTCCGGGGTTATAAAATGTTCGCTGCCGTCAATATGGGAGCGGAATCTAACGCCCTTATCATCAATCTCCTGCAAACGCGAGAGGCTAAATATCTGAAAGCCACCGCTATCTGTGAGGATGGCCCGGTCCCAGTCCATAAAACGGTGCAGACCGCCCAGCTGGCGGATAATATCGATACCCGGCCTTAAATAGAGGTGATAGGTATTGGAGAGGACCATTTGATGACCAATTTCCTTAAGTTGGCCCGGGGTAACCGCCTTCACGGTGGCCTGGCTGCCTACGGGCATGAAGACGGGAGTAGGCACTGTTCCATGGGACGTGATTAGCCAGCCGAGGCGAGCGGCGCAGTCCGGTGCGGTCTTAATGAGTTTGAACCGATTTATACTGGAGATTGGATTTCCCTGACCTTTTTGCCGATTATATAGAGTATTATAAAAGGTTATCTCATGAATAACAAAAAGCCCTGACTATCTTAAGATACAGAGGGATTTGCAGACTGGAGAAAGACAAGCGGAAAATTCATGGCTATATCTTGCCGTAAATTTTACCAGGCAGCATCTCGAGGGTACCAATGGTGATCTTAGTAAGGAATATAGACAAGGGAAAGAGGTGTGACTTATACTAATATATGCGGTAATCACTTGCCGTATGTCCTGATTTTTAAAGCCTTGCCAATGTGGCCGATGGTAGTCTAAGATAGAGTATACTGAAATCGGTCCGGCAGCTTATTTTGGAAAAGATTATGATTGCAGTTATAAATTATGGTGCGGGCAATCTCCGCAGCGTGACCAACGCCATCAACCGGCTGGGATATCAAGCGGTCATCACCGACCAACCGGAGGACATCCTGCGGGCCAGCGCTGTGTTTTTGCCAGGTGTGGGTGCGGCCGGAGATACCATGAATAGTCTGAAAAGTCTGGGACTGACCGGGGTAATCAAGCGCCTGGCGGAGGAAAACCGGCATCTCCTGTGTATCTGCGTCGGACTGCAGGTCCTTTTTAGCGGAACTGAGGAGGGAGGATGGTACGAGTGTTTGAACATCATTCCCGGTGCAGTCAAGAAATTACCTCCAGGTCTGAAAATACCTCATATGGGTTGGAACCAGGTCAATCAGAAATTAGCCCATCCTATTTTTGAGGGTGTTCCAAACGGGGCCAACTTCTATTTTGTGCATAGCTATTATGGCCAACCGGAGGACCCTTCTGTGATGGCTGCCGAGACTGAGTATGTCATCCCCTTCTGCAGCGCTCTAGCCAGGGGAAATCTGGTGGCCACTCAATTTCACCCTGAGAAGAGTGGCGACCTGGGGCTAAAGATTTACAGTAACTTTTTAAGGTCGGCGGGAGAGG
>JAGDMY010000299.1 GCA_017860765.1 Chloroflexota bacterium
TGCGATCCAGAAATTCCCGGTGGGGTGACTTACCTTCCACCGGTTGTATCAACTCGAACTCCACTGGCCCCATCCTGGTAGCAAAGATTTTAAATTTGGCATCCATTGGTTCTCCCCGGAACAATTGCTTAGCATCAGGGGGAAAAATCTTTGGCTCAAAAGGACCGAATCCCAATGAGGTCAAACGCTCGATAGTTTTTTCCATGTCTTTAACTACTACTCCCACCTGAATCAATTCAGAAAAAGCCGATCCAGACATTATTTTCCTCCTTATCATCCTGATCTAGGCCCTGGCCAGCACCACATCGAGCACCGCGGGTTTCCCCTGGCGGACCTGCCGCAAAGCCTTACGCAGGGCCGGCAAGACTTCTTGAGGACTTTCTACAGTCTGACCATAGCCGCCGCAGGCCCGGGCAATCATGGAATAACTGGGGGGTGGTGCTATATCCACTCCGGCCTCAAAAGCCATTCTGTCAGAGACCTTTTCTACGCCCGCATATTTTTTGATTAGACCTTTCATGTAACCATAAGATTGATTGTTAAAGACGATCGTCAGGAAGGGGGCGCCGTAAGCCTTGGCCGACCACAGGGTCGCCACGGGACATCCCCATATAAAACCGCCATCGGTCATCAGGCTTATTACGGTGCGGTCACGGGCGGCGACCTTGGCGCCCAATGCGGCCGCCAGAGCCCAGCTGATGGACCCGGCAGCGCAGCCAATCAGTGTGAAGGGCTTGCTGCGCTGGATTTGCTCGGTAATCGATGCCTGGTGACTTATAGTATGGTGGACGATTATAGTTTCCTCATCAATCACCCTGGATAAGCAATGGCATAACCAGTCAGGGGAGATGGGCTTCTGCCTGGCGGCACTCACACCCGTCTGGCGCCACTCGAGTTGCAGCCTGTTATATTCGCTCTTTATTTCCCGGGAGCGCCGGCGGAAATGGGCTCGCTTTGCCGGGGTTATTTTCCCCTGTATCAGCTTGATGAGGGCCGGGATCAATTCGCGTGAATCGGCCTTCAGGAAAAGGTCGGCTCCTCTTTCCCACAGGAGTCTGCCCTGTGTGGTGGGCTCCAGGTCTATATGAATAATTTTGGCACCTTTTCCCGGTAATCCTTCAGCGAGAGCATATGGCATAGTATAGTCAATAGCCAGAACCACATCGGCGTCGGCCATGTAAGGATTGCCTTTCCGGCTGCCCAAAAACTGCTCGATCCCTGCACAGAGGGGATGGCTGGTAGGGAAGTTCATCCAGACCTGGCTGGTAATGACCGGCGCGCCGAGGGTTTCCGCCAGCTCTATCAAGGGTGAGATGGTTTCCGGGTAGCGGCCGGTATGCCCCAGAATTATAAGAGGTTTATCGGCGCCCAAAAGCATATTGGCTGCTCTGGCAAGACTTCCTGAAGATACCCGGCGGCCGGCCTTTGAGGATGGGGTCTGAGAAGCCTGGACTGTCTTGGGGACTTCCTCCAAAAAAAGGAAGAAGGGGAAATATAGATAGACCGGCCCCCTGGGCTCAGCGCTGGCCATATCCAGGGCCTTTTGCAGGACTACGCTGAAATTCTCACCCGGCTTAAAGTCGTGGTCCCATTTTACGCAATTGCGTACGATACAGCCCTGGTCGTAAGGCTCCTTTCTCCAGTTGACCCTCTCGCCTCGCGGAAAGTACCCGGCCAGGATGACGACCGGGACGCGGCCCCATTGTGCGTTGTGCAGTGCCCCACCCATCTGCAGAGTCCCCAGCTCCGCGTGGACCATCACTACCTGGGGTTTTCCGGAGGCCATGTAGCTCCCGTGGGCGGCTCCCAGGGCTACCGATTCATCAAGGCAAAGCACCATCTCCGGAGCGGGTTTGCCCGCGATCCTGAGCCGGGCGATGGCCGCTTGAACAGGGGCAGTCTCTCCTCCCGGATTAAAAAAAATCTGACTAATTCCGTTGGCGCTGAGTACATCTATAAGAGCCCTGGCTGCGGTATATTTTTGCATAGCTGCCCTCTCCTCAGATAAGAATGGCATCGAACAAAAGGATATGCCTTAGGAGAGGATTCTACCATACGCCTGCCAGCTTTTCAAACACGCGCACCACCAGCCGCTTGTACGAATCAGCCGATTTTCCAGAAACCTCTATTTTGGTTTGGGGGAGGCGTAGTCTATCATCCAGAGGACTCCGAACTTATCCTTAAATCCTCCATAGTAGTCTCCCCACGGCTGGTTGGCCATAGGCATTTCTACGGTGCCGCCAGCAGAAAGGCCCTGGAACAGCCTGTCTGCCTCTTCCTTGCTATCCGGGAAAATTGAGATAGAGACATTATTGCCCATTACCAGCTTATGTCCGAAGGATTCGAGGACGTCGCTGGCCATAAGAACGTCATCCTTGCCGATGGGTAAAGAGATGTGCATCAGTTTGTTTTCGTCCTTCTGGGGGATATTTACACCCTGCATAGGCATATCCTTGAAGCGGGTAATGTTGCTGAACTCTCCACCAAAAACCGACCTGTAGAATTGGAATGCCTCTTCTGCGTTGCCCGCAAAGTTGAGATAGACGTTTAATTTCATCATGGCTGATAATCCTCCTTAATCGTTGGTCTTTTAAATCTAAATAGAACCGCTATAGGCTTTCTTAAGTCCTTCTAGATCAA
>JAGDMY010000065.1 GCA_017860765.1 Chloroflexota bacterium
CATAAATCTAACGCTGCTGTATGATCCTGCTCTTCTGTCACCGGAAGCAGATTTTGACCAGTTGGTGATTGGCTATTGGGCTATTTCCACTCAAGAATGGATAGTCCTGGAGGGTTCCCGGGCGGATGGTGTGAATTATGCTGTTAGCGCTCCCCTAAATCATTTCAGTCTTTATTCTATTCTGGCGCTTCCGCCAGCGACGGAGGCTTTAAAACCGGGCCAGGAAATGCCATTATCCGGGGATGTTGCCAGCGGGGGCCTGGATGGAAGCCTTCCGGTCTCAAGCTTCGCAGAGCCGCTCGGAGATTTTTCTGATCCGCAAGGACCGCCTGGACAACTGGCGGTCGGCCCCTCAGGATCTGAAAATGATCGTGCGGAGCCCTTGCCGGCCTCCTTCGACGTTGGCGATGTAAAAGTTGATCCCGCTGTTGTTGAGGTGGGTCAGGATGTGCTGGTAGCTGCCCGGGTCACCAATTCCGGAGAAGCCAGCGGGGACTATGAGATTACTCTGAAAATTAACGGCATCGTGGCGGGAACCAGCCAGATCTCTTTGCCGGGCAAGTCCAATCAACAGATCAGCTTCAGGATCCGGCCGGACATTTCCGGCAGCTATGAAATAGATGTCAACGGGGTGAAAGAAAATCTGCTGGTCAACGCCCACTTGCAGGCATGGTATTTAATAGTGTTAGGTTTAGCCGGTTGCTTATCCTTCGCGATTGCCCTGACTCTGGGCCTCTGGCGATCGCGCAGGGAAGGATTTCACGAGGTTTAGGGCTGGCGGCTTGAGAAAAGGCCAGAAGATGTGTCAGCCCCTTTGTCGATACAGGCTAATCTCCGAATGAAGTCCCCACACTGCGCGCGGCATCAATTAAAGGGGAATCCGGAGGAACATTTCTGGGTCCCCTGGCCACCTCCGCCAGAGGTACCGCAATAGGGGAATTTCCCGAGATTCCCACCATATACCCGAACTCTTTATTGTTTATCATCTCTACTGCCTTGCAGCCCAATCTGGTGGCCAATACCCGGTCGAAGGCCGTTGGCACTCCGGACCTTTGCAGATGTCCCAGGACCACAGTGCGGGTTTCAATCCCTGAAGCAACCTCAATTTGTGATCCCAGCATGAAGCCGATGCCGCCCAGACGGACCGGGTCTGGACTTTCTCGAATCACCCGCTGGACTACCGCGCTGCCTCCCTTCGGTTTAGCCCCTTCCGCGACCACTATGATGGTATATCCCTTACCCCGTTTATACCTCTCCTTAACTTTGTCCACTACGAGATCAATATCGAAGGGCACCTCGGGGATCAGAATGATATCACCTCCGCCCGCAATACCGGAGCATAGTGCAATCCATCCGGCGCGTCGCCCCATGACCTCAATGATCATGACCCGGTGGTGGGACTGGGCGGTGGAATGCAACCGATCGATACCCTCGGTGGCTATACTAACAGCAGAATCGAATCCAAAAGTAATATCGGTCCCCCGCAGGTCGTTATCTATGGTCTTGGGAAGACCAATAATGGGAACGCCATCGTTGAATAGACGGTTGGCAATGTTTAGTGTACCATCTCCGCCGATGCATACCAGGCAATCGATATTCAAATTCTTGATATTGGCTATGGCAGTTTGAGATAAGTCCTGGAATTCCAGCCGGTCGTTCTTTTTTACCGCGTATTGATAGGGATGTGCGGTGTTGGAGGTCCCCAGTATGGTGCCACCCAGAGTTAATATCCCGGAAACGTCGGCAAAGTGAAGAATGCGATATGAGTTGGTTACTACACCTTCATAGCCGTCTTTGATGCCAATAATTTCCGTATCGTTTTCGAGAATGGCTTTCTTAGCCACCGCCCGGATAACGGCATTGATACCCGGACAGTCGCCTCCTCCAGTAAGAATGGCTATGCGGCCTTTGGTCCCCATGGTTTACCTCCTCCTTTTGACGATCAATGGCACTATTTATCCCTCTCCTTTTGAAACAGCTAAACCCCAGGGCTTGTGATGATACTCAAATTATGCCACTTTTTCCCTGATAAATGAATAACTTCGGTATAATCCGCAAAGGTTGACAGCCTTAAAGCAACCACGTAGACTATAGATCAACATCGGGTTGCAGGCCAGAATTTCATTCCTTGGGGAGGTTAAGGTGCAGGTAACTAGAAGGTTCCAGCTGACTGCCAGGTGCAATATATGTGGTTATAAAATAACCAAGGAAGCCGTCAGCGATCTGGCAAAGTTGACGATGGTTAAAAACCAGTTTGCTAAAGAGGTCAGCTCAATTCATAAACAGCACCCTGAGATCGATAATTTTGATGTAACGTATAAAGTGCTTTAGCAGGATAGTCACTGGAACCTGAGGCTGAAGGCTAGGTGACCGTGCTAATGCATGTCAAGATCATTGACAGTCGAAGTTATATATGCTATCAATAGGTTTGCTATCAGCTACGTTGTGTTCTTATTCCCTGGCCTAATCTTAGATCGGCGAAAAAGTGACCTGGTTTATTTATTACAAAACTACCATTAGTTGGCGGTTCAGTAGCATTTTTCTTATGCTGCTATCATATTAATTAGAGCCGGGTTTCTCTAAGCTCTATGCATGTTCCGGTCATGCTTAAAGGAGTAGCCGATGTGGAGCCGAGAAAGTTTATTCAATCTGGTACACGAAAAGCTCAAGGATTATCTTTTCATAGTAGTCTCCAATCGTGAGCCTTATATCCATACTTTTTCCGGGCAGGAGATTAAATGCATGATACCTGCCAGCGGCCTGACAGTGGCCCTCGACCCGGTAATGCAGGCCTGCGGGGGTACGTGGATAGCTCATGGCAGCGGGGAGGCCGATAAGGAGGTAGTTGACGCTGATAATAAGGTGAGCGTACCTCCGGAGAAGCCGAAATATTCCCTGAAAAGAGTTTGGCTTACTAAAGAGGAAGAAGACGGTTATTATTACGGCTTCGCCAACGAAGCTCTCTGGCCTCTTTGCCACATTGTGTATAACCGGCCGGTTTTCAGGGAATCAGATTGGGAGACTTATAAAAAAGTCAATGAGATTTTCGCCCGCAGTGTTTTGGACGAGGTAGGCAGCAGAAATGCTTTTGTTTTCATCCAGGACTACCATTTGGCCCTGCTGCCTAAAATGATCAAGCTCCAGAACGATAAGGTTATTACGGCCCAGTTCTGGCATATCCCCTGGCCGAACCCTGAGGCCTTTCGCATTTGCCCCTGGCAGGAAGAAATCCTGCAGGGACTATTGAGCAACGACCTTCTGGGCTTTCATATCCGCTATCATTGCAACAATTTTATGGACACGGTGGCCAGGGCCCTGGAGGCCCGTGTGGATTATGAGCGTTATGAAGTGACCTATAATAGCCACGGCACGGCCATCCGGCCCTTCCCTATCAGCGTGGATTTTGAAGAATTTTCTCTGGGAGCCCAGTCTGAAGAAGTTGATTGTGAGATCGAGAGGATAAAAAACGGGCTCGGCTTGCACGATGAGGCGATCGGTATTGGCATTGAAAGGTTCGACTATACCAAAGGCGTGCCGGACAGGTTCCGGGCCATTGACCGCTTTTTTGAGAAAAATCCCCAGTATTTGGAAAAAATGACTTTTATACAGGCCGGGGTGACCAGCCGCATCCACATCGACGCCTATAAGAACCTCAACAAAGATGTTGAAAGCCTTCTGGAACAAATCAACTGGAAATACCGCTCGCAGCGCTGGAAGCCCATTATTTTGTTGCGCGGGAACCTTCCTCAGCTGACGTTGTTAGCTTTGAGGAAGATGGCCGATTTTTGCATTGTCAGCTCGTTGCATGATGGGATGAACCTGGTAGCCAAGGAATTTGCCGCCAGCCGTTTTGATGAAGACGGGGTCTTGATTTTGAGCCCTTTTACTGGCTCCTCCAGAGAATTGACCGATGCCCTGCTGGTGAACCCCTATGCTACCGACCATTTTGCCGAGGCGATCAAGGCGGCTATGGAAATGCCGCTGGCGGAAAGGCAAAAAAGAATGCGCAGGATGCGGAAAACCCTGGAGGAAAATAACATCTATAAATGGGCGGGGGACATTGTGTCGGACCTGGTGAAAATCGAGTTCGGAGGATAGCATGGAGCACCTCCTCTCCGCCTGGCCCAGGGTACTGGAACAGACCCGGAAATGTAAGCATATCTTGTTCTTAAGTGACTTCGACGGCACTCTGACGCCGATTGTCGAAAAGCCAGAGTTGGTGGTGATGGCCGAAGGCACCCACCGTCTATTGCAGGTTTTAGCTCACGACCGTCACTTCACTGTCGGATTAATCAGCGGGCGGGCGTTGGCTGACCTAAAGAATAAGGTCAATATCAGCGGTATAATCTATGCCGGAAATCACGGCTTTGAAATTGAAGGCCCCGGACTAAATTTTATTAACCCGGTGGTAGATGAAATAAGGCCCTGGTTTAGAATCATACGCCAGGTTTTAAATTTAACTCTGGGAAGTATCAAAGGGGTCCTGGTAGAAGATAAAGGCATTACCCTGAGCGTGCATTACCGCCAGGTGGATGATGCAGAGAAGGCTACCCACGTCAGGCATCTGGTCGAGCGGACGATCAACAGCCCGCTGTCCCGGGGTCTATTTAAAATGACTTCGGGCAAAAAAGTATACGAGGTAAGGCCGGCCATAGATTGGAACAAAGGCAAGGCCATCCAGCTTCTCATGAAGAGGTACGGCAAGGGAGGTAGAGAAAGCGGGCTGCTGCCAATATACCTGGGAGATGACCTGACGGATGAGGATGGGTTCCAGATAGTCGAGAATTATGGCCAGGGAATTTCGGTGTGGGTGGGCGAACCCGGTCCGGATTCCGTGGCCCGCTATTTTTTAAAGTCCCCTGCTGAAGTCCATCTCTTTTTAATTAAATTATTGGAATTCTCGCAAAGAGGTCTGTTATGCGAACAGTATTCGACGACATAGCCGCGAACTGGTTCAATATTGTGATCCCGGTGGTGGTTTTTATAGTCAGTGTAATTGCGCTCTTCTGGCTCAGGAAGTGGGCCCTGGAGCGGCTGGAACGATGGTCCAAAAGAATCAACTGGGCACTCGGTAACACCCTGATACCTTCTCTCAGAGGCCCCGCGTCTTTATTATGCCTGATTTTAAGTATATTTTTGGGGGTCGCCGTATCCAATGTCCCGGATACCTGGAAGCTCCCCATCAGCAACAGCCTCTGGTCTTTATTCACCGCCGCAATAGCCATTACAATCATTGGCCTGGTTACCGGAATTATTTTCTTTTATGGAAGAAAATATAATATGCCGCGGCGCGTGGTCTTTATCACCCGCAACGTAACGCGTATCTTAATTCTGGTTATTGCCGTTTTAGTGATATTGGGGATATGGGGCGTCCCCACCAGCCCCGTACTGCTGGTGATCGCCATCATAGTCCTGGTGGGGATTATAGCTTTCCGGGATGCCGCGCCCAACCTTTTTGCCAGTTTTCAGCTGGCCGCCAGTCAGGAAATAAAAATCGGCGATTATATCAAGCTTGACATGGGTGGAGAAGGCTATGTCAGGGAAATGAGCTGGAACAATACCCGTCTCCAGGCCTCGGATGGCAGCACTATTCTGGTCCCTAATAACATGCTTGTTCACCGCAAAATCATCAATTACGGGCACCCCTTAAAAAAGGCTAAAGAGCCTTTTCATTTCAATACCCGCAGCCACCTGGCGGAATTGACCGGACTAAAAGCCAGAAACCTGCGTGAACTGGCGGAAACGCTGAAGGTAATGCCTGACCCGGTGATTTATTATCATACCCATCAGTTCCTCGAGAAGCACCAGTATATGATACCCGAGTTGTCTAACGATATTGCCGGTTGGGTAAAGGATTCGGTGGGCAATGATCTACTGGCGGAAAGACTGGCCAATGTCAGTATTTATGAGTTTGATAATTTGACCGCTTTAAGGGATAAACTGGTCCAGACAGTAGAAGAGTATATTGCTCAGAACCGCGACCTGCGCGACGTCCCCGGCGGGAGAGAATTCTATTTTATCAAATCGGTCAGCGTGTTATTGCCGACTGCCTATGTAGCTCACGACCTCCGGGAGTTCGTGGAAGCCCTGCGTAAGATCAGTCCCAGCTCCCTCTTTTTTCATATTTTCGAATCCCGTTTGCGCCTGGGCAGTAAATTAAATGATTTCTCAATCTGGTTGGAAAAGAGCATCGATGAAAAAGAACTTGGCCAGGAACTGGCCCGGATCGACCCGTATAATTATACCTTGGAGGGGCTCAGATCGCTACTAATTCAGGTTATCGAAAAACGTATCAAATAAAGCTGGCGGACTATGAACCTATTGTCGGCAGGAGCACCCTCGAGGAGCTTGAGCTGCTGGCCGCTAATCTGAAAGGGAAGGTTATTCAGAACATTAACTCTACCTTTACCGGCGGGGGAGTAGCGGAAATATTGAATCGTATGGTGCCCCTGCTGGAGCAACTGGGGGTGGATGCGCACTGGGATATCATCAAGGGAGATGACCCATTTTTCCGGGTGACCAAAAAGTTCCATAACGCCCTTCATGGGCGGAACCAGGTTATCTCTCCGGCCGATTTCGAAATCTATCAGGAAATTACCCGCAAAAATATGCAGGAGATGAACCTCTACGGAGATATCCTTTTTATTCATGATCCCCAGCCCGCTGGCCTGATCCAGCTCAAAGCCAAGCTGGGTAAAAAATGGGTCTGGAGATGCCATATTGATATTTCAAATCCCGATGAAGAGCTCTGGAAGTATCTGAAACCCCTGATAGTCCAGTACGACGCGGCGGTTTTTTCGGCTCCAGCCTTCTCGCCCGTGCTTCCCATTCGCCAGTTTTTCATTTCCCCCTCAATAGACCCTCTCAGTGATAAGAACAAAGAATTGTCGCCGGAAATGATCGATTCCGTCTTTAATAAGTACGGCATTCCCAGGGATAAGCCAATTATTACCCAGGTCTCCCGCTTCGATTATCTAAAGGACCAGGTGGGGGTGATCCAGGCCTTTGAACAGGTCCATAAAAGCCATGACTGTCGCCTGGTGCTGGCCGGGGGCACCGCCAGCGATGATCCGGAGTCGGACAAGGTCCTGGCTGAAGTCCAGGAAAAAGGGGGCAACAACCCCGATATCCACATCCTCCTGGTGCCTCCCAACAGCGATCTCGACATCAATGCCCTGCAAAGTGGGTCAGATATAATTGTGCAAAAGTCTCTGGGCGAGGGCTTTGGGCTTACCGTAAGCGAAGCGCTCTGGAAACGCAAACCGGTGGTAGCCTCGGCCGTCGGAGGAATACCGCTGCAGGTGAGAGATAAATTGACCGGCCTTTTGACCCACGGCATCGAGGGAACGGCTTACGCTTTGAGACAGCTGCTTAGCAACCCGGAATATGCCCGGTGGCTGGGAGATAATGGTCGGGAACATGTTAAGTATAACTACCTGATAACCCGGCATTTGAAAGAATATATGATCCTCTTCATCGCTCTCGAGT